>JADHSN010000010.1 GCA_016776875.1 Gammaproteobacteria bacterium
ACTCGAGTAACGCGCGATACTGAAAATCAGTCAACTTGAAGTCTAGAAAACGTGATGCCCTTTAGTATATTAAGCGCCTCACCTACTTCTAGATCGCGATCCTGTAGTTGTTTCTCCGAGGACTCGGGAGAGTCCCCAGACCCCTCTGCGTTTCCGCTTTCATTCGCAAGATGTCCTGCAAGATCAGATTCACGCATACCCGCCGTTTGTAAATCGTCAGCTAATTTCAACGGCCGACTGACAATATCGGGTTCGATTCCAGTCGCCTGAATGGAACGGTTATTGGGAGTGTAATAACGCGCGGTGGTGAGTTTTAAGGCTGCTGCGCCGTCATTCATTGGCAGAATAGTCTGCACGGAGCCCTTGCCGAAAGTCTTAGCCCCCAGGATCAATGCCCGGCGGTGATCCTGAAGCGCGCCCGCAACAATTTCTGACGCCGACGCAGAACCCCGATTCACAAGCACGACAAGTGGTGCGCCATCGAGCACATCTCGTCCAGTCGCTTCAAAAGTATAAATCGCGTCTGCTGCACGACCTCTCGTCGAAACGATCACGCCATCTTTCAGAAACAAGTCACTGACTTCAACGGCACCGTTAAGTACACCACCCGGGTTATTCCGAAGGTCCAGAACCAGGCCTGCCAACTGGCCATCACTTTGTTCCTGGAGTTTTTCAATCTGCTGACGCAGAGAAGCGCCCGTACCCGACTGAAATTGACTGATGCGTGCATATCCGTAATTGGACTCCAACATCTCTGCCCGAACGCTTCGAAGTTGAATGATGGCCCGTTTCAGCGTGATATCGAACGGAGCATCCACACCTTCTCTCGAAATGGTTAGCGTAATTTCACTACCCGGTGCGCCACGCATTTTATCGACCGCCTTATCCAGTGACTCACCTTTGACGACCATGCCATCGAGACGAATAATTAAATCGCCGCTTTTGATACCGGCGCGATCTGCCGGTGTGCCATCCATCGGTGAGATCACCCGAATCACCCCGCCCTCTAAAGTGACTTCAATACCCAAGCCGCCAAACTCGCCGCGGGTATCAATATTCACCTCATGGAACGAAGACGCATTGAGATAAGCTGAGTGGGGGTCAAGACCATTCAACATACCCCTTACGGCGTTTTGCAGCAGGGTTGCATCATCAACGGCTTCCACATAATCACTCTTGATCATGTTGAAAATTTCCGCAAACAGACGGAGATCCTCAAGCGGCAGCGCTTCGCTCTTAGCGGTGTCGAATGCAAAACTGGACTGCCAGGGCATCATCAGCGGGAAAACTACCAACACCAGAGCAAGCCTAGATTTCGAGAACAATAAATTTTTCATAGCACGCCGTTGTAGGATCACAGGGGATCGGAGGGGACTAAAAAAGTATAACGCTGGTCCATGCTGGAACCGTGATTAAAGTCTGCGCTTGTGTTTTATGCCCTAAACGACAGCAGCGAAAGAGCATTCGCGCATATTAGCGTATAATGTTGGACTAATATTAGCAATCCCGCTGCAGTCCTTTATGGCAGTACAAAATATGGTGGTACAAGAAAACAGGTCAACCATCAGTGCGGAAGACGCCAACGCAATTGAACAGATGTTTTTGGCGAGCGAAGCCGATTTATATGTTGCATCACGCTCCCTCAAAGCAATGGGCCACCCGCTTCGACTGAAAATTCTCTGCATTCTGGCTAACGGAAATGAAACGAGTGTGCAGGACCTCGTTGACCTCGTGGGCACGTCTCAGAGTAACATCTCTCAACACCTGTCCATTCTTCGAGACAAAGACATCTTGGCGTCACGCAAAGAGGCAAACAAAGTGTTTTATCGCATCGGTGACGATAAGATTCTTGCGCTCATGGAGACGATGCGCGAAGCTTTTTGCAGCACACACGATTAAGCATAACCGATGGGTCTCGCTAAAGATGTCTCCGTCGGCGTGATGTAGACTATCCTCCCTTTCGATCATTCTTTTAATCTTATGGACCTCGAATTTATTGCCCAAAACTGGTATCTCTTTGCGGCGCTCATCGTTATTTCTTTGTTAATCGGTTTCGACTCCATTCGCCGCGGGGGTGGCGGAGCGAATCAAGTCAGCGCATTGCAATTGCCGCAACTAATCAGTCAGGAAAACGCTGTGGTCGTGGATGTCTGCGAAACCGATGAATTCGAGCGTGGCCATATCCTGAACGCAATCAACATTCCGCTCAAACAACTTCAAGACCAATTGGGGCAACTCGAGAAATTTCGGGCTAAAGATAAACCTATTGTCTTGTCGTGCCGTAGTGGTCAACGCGCGAATCGCGCAGCGGCGATATTGCGAAAAAATGAATTTAAAAAGGTATTTACCCTGAGCGGCGGTTTAACCGCCTGGGAAAAAGAAAACCTCCCGGTAGAACGAAAATCTTAACGAGAACTGACCCATGAATGATGTTGCCGGGCAATCGCCCCAATCAAAATTTCACTTGCACCAGGTTTACACGAAAGATGTCTCTTTCGAGTCGCCACAGAGCCCTGCCGTGTTTACCTGGAAAGAATACCGGCCCGAGACCGAAGTCGACTTAAAAGCGAGTCACAACATCATTGAGGCCGATAAGCATATTCATGAAGTTGTCCTCAAAGTGACGGTTACCGCCAAGCAAGGCGAAGATGTCGTATTTCTCGTTGAGGCACAGCAGGCGGGTATATTTACCGTTCAGGGCAGCACGCCGGAAATGCTCGATATGATGCTGGAAGCCGCGTGTCCTACGGTGCTTTATCCTTTTCTTCGGGAAACCATTGCCAGCCTGACGGCGAAAGGTGGTTTTCCACAGTTTCTGCTTGGACCCGTTAATTTCGATGCAATGTACCTGCAGAATAAAGAACAACAAGCCGGTCAGCAAAGTAGTGGCTAGAGACTAAGCCGAAAACTCGACTCACCTTACGAAAACCCAACCCACACACCCTAAATTAAACCTATGCCGGGTGACTCATCAATTGCTGTCCTCGGAGCAGGCTCCTGGGGGACGGCGCTTGCCTGCCTAACCGCCCGAGCCGGGAAAAAAGTCTTTTTATGGAGCGCCGACCCCAGTCACGCAGCTGCGATGACGCGAGATCGTGTCAACGAAAAATATCTCCCCGGGATACCCCTCGAGACAAAAATAACACCGACTGACAACCTTGACGATTTTGAGGGCGTCAACTCGTTCATTCTCGCAGTACCCAGTCATGCCTTCCGGGAAGTCCTGCAGAAGATGTCGCCGCTGCTGAAAAACGCCTGCGTCACTCAAAATATCTGCTGGGGAACCAAAGGCTTCGAACCTAAAACGTCCCTACTGCTAAGTGACGTCGTAATCGAGGAACTTGGAAACCAGATCACACCAGCAGTTGTTTCAGGCCCAAGCTTTGCGGGTGAAGTAGCCCTTGGATTACCGACTGCCCTAACGGTCGCCGCTCATAATATAGAGGCCGCCAACGAAATCGCGACATGGTTTCGAGACAGCAAAACTCGCGTCTATGCCAGTTCTGATATTCAGGGAGTGCAGCTTGGAGGCGCACTTAAGAATGTAATCGCCATCGCAGCAGGTATCAGCGATGGCCTTGGCTTCGGTGCGAATGCCCGCGCTGCGCTGATCACCCGGGGCTTAGCCGAACTCGCCCGCTTCGGTCAGGCGCTCGGCGGACAAGCTGAAACATTCTCTGGCCTCACAGGTTTGGGCGATTTAATTCTGACCTGCACGGATGATCAATCCCGCAATCGTCGCGTCGGCCTCGCTATTGGTCACGGAGAGACCATGGCACAAGCCATCAAAAAAGTAGGCCAAGAAGCAGAGGGCATTAACAGCGCTCGTGAGCTTTATCGAAAAAGCCAGGCGCTCAAAGTCGAAATGCCAATTAGCGAGCAAGTGTACCGGGTCCTATTTGAAGATCATGATCCCAGCGCAGCGGTAACCACGTTACTCGAGCGCGAACCGAAAACAGAGCGGTCTTAACACATCTAACAGCGGGTCAATTCAAATCGGGCGGTACGCCCCATCAAAATTAGAACGATAGATTCACGCGCTCTAATGACTCGGGCTCAATGCCGAGAGTCGCAAAGTCATCACAGTCACAAGTGCTATCTGCCTGTAATGAATAAAAATTGTCCAGCGTAAATAGGGGATTAGGCAGGCATTCCATCGCTCGTCCTTGCAGTTGCGCGATCCAGTCCGGCACACCAATGATGAGCCGACGTTTATCAAGCTTCTCGGCTGTAAATTCGATCAACTCACGAAAACGATATGAACGGGGTCCACACAGGTTGTAGGTTTCAGCCGATCCTTCAACGCCCGGACGTCCCAACGCGTTCGCAAAAGCACTTACCACGTCTTCCACCCAAACCGGTGCAAATCTTGAGTTTGGGCATACCAACGGGAACACGGGAACCCATCGCAACAGGCTCGCAAACTGCCCGAAGAAGTTATCACCCTCCCCAAAAATGATTGAAGGCCTGAAAATCTGGATTGTCATGCCGTTCGCATGATCAACCACAGCGCGCTCACCGGCCGCTTTTGAGCGCAGATATGCGCTTGGTGGATTTTCCATATCTGCGCGAAGCGCGCTCATGTGAAGCACTTTGGAAAGGCCCGCTTTGTGCGCCGCCAGAGTCCAGGACCCGGGCCACTCGACATGGACGTCATGAAAACTCTGCCGCCTGGATTCATGAAGGATGCCGCTTAAATTCACCAAAACATCCTGATCGGCAAGCACCGCTTCACGGTCCACGCTTGCCGACGATGTCAGGACTTTTAGGTTGACCTCCGCAAAATCATTTTCAATTTGGGGGGCAGGGCCGCGCGTAATGACTGACACATCATGGCCGTCCTGAAGCAGGCGTTTGCAAAGTGCACGCCCAACAAAACCCGTTCCCCCAAGAATGGAAATCTTTTTTTTATCCACTACAGCATTCATCACACGGTTTCCTGATCCTGAAAAGATGCAATGCACTGCGGGCCATTATTGGCCGGCGCATTAACGTAACGGCTGACCGGTTTTAATTTCATTTCCTGACAAGAAGGCTGGAGCATCGCCGCTCCTGTATTGGCGTCCAGTCTTCCATCGCTTAGCCACTCTTTGTGTTCGGTCTTATTTAAGATTAACGGCATTCTGTGATGAACCTCTCGACATGAGTCATTAGCCTCGGTTGTAATCACGCAGAAACTCTGGATCACTGTCTGATCAAAATTCGCATTTTGGGCCCAAATTCCAGCCATAACGAAAGGATTACCGTCGGCGGTTGTAATGTAATAAGGCTGCTTGACATCCGTTTTTTCGGACCGCCATTCATAGTAACCATCGCAAAGCACGAGACAACGGGTCATACGAAACGCATCACGAAACATGGGCTTATCCGCGAGGGTCTCGGCTCTTGCATTAATCGGCTTCGAAAAGCCTTCGCGTTTTAACCAAGTTGGCACCAAACCCCAGGTGAGATCAAGAAGTCTGACCCCGGCATCTGTCCGGCAGGCAACTGCCGCCCGTTGGGACGGCGCAACGTTATAACTTGGCGCCACCGGATCGTCGTCACTGAAATCCAAACCATTAATCACATCGCCAAACTCGACAACGGGACGATGACGATCAAATCTTCCGCACATTAAGCCGACTCTCCTGAGTGTTTGGCTGGTGGTTCGCACACGTCATAACTATACTGAGTCCTTTCAAATCGTGTCCCAAAAAAATGAGTAGCTACGAAAACTATACCCGCACTAGCGATGACTACGACCGCACACGCCAAGCCGTGGGCATTGAGCTTATCAAAGTCGGTCTTGCGAGAGGGAACCAGCCGCTAGCGCGTCAGGTTCTCCTTGATGCGGGTTGCGGGACCGGTCAATACAGTAAAGCCCTGCTGTCACAGGTTGCAAAAATTGAAGCGCTAGACATCAATGCCAATATGCTCTGCCACGCGCGGGAAAAGTTTGGGCAGGCTGACTTAATTCATAAAATTAGCTTCCATGAGTCAGCAATCTCTACCATACCCCTCGCCGATAATACGGTGAACGGCGTGATTATCAATCAAGTGTTGCACCACCTGTCAGATAGCGCCGCACACGACTGGCGGGCGCACCGGGCCGTATTTGCAGAACTTGCACGAGTTCTGCGTCCCGGTGGTGCCATCGTTATTAATAGTTGCAGTCACCTCCAGTTAGAACGAGGGTTCTGGTTCTACCATCTCATTCCGAGCGCGCTCCGCCAGATAAAAGAACGGACATGCGATATCTCGATGATCACGCAACTGCTCTTCGACGCAGGATTTGAAGCGCCTGAAAATACAGCTGCCGTTGATATTGTCATGCAAGGGGACGCGTACTTTAATCCAGCAGGTGTCATTGATTCTGAATGGAGAAGCGGAGATTCGATCTGGGCGCTCGCAACAGAAGAGGATCTTCAATCTGCTATCAAGACCGTCGAACAACTCACAACAACGGCATCTTTGAGCACTTATTTTGAGACCCACGATCAACACCGCTCATCGATCGGTCAATTAACCTTTACGTCTGCAATACGCGGGGCGTAGCAAACTCGGGGCACTGTCTCCACTAGCCTTTCACAGTAACCGTTACAATAACCCGGTTTTTCCGATACTTAAATTCTCTATGGGCCGCGTCATTCGTTTCGTTCTTCCCTTTGTCCTTCTGGCCGCGGGCATCTTCATTTTTTTAGAACTCCGGTCGTCAGGGCCCGAGGATGAAGCCGCTACTCGCTCGGAACGAAGTTGGCCAGTAGAAGCGGTTTCAGTAGCGTTAAAAGATTTGCGACCCACCCTTCGTTTATTCGGTCGAATCGAGTCACCTCGTGAATCGCACCTTCGCTCGGCCTTAAACGCAGACGTCCTCACCTCTTCGGTACGCGTGGGAGACGCGGTCAAAAAAGGCCAAACGCTATTACAACTAGATGACACAGACTCAAAATTAACTCTGGCCCAGCGAGCAGCTGAACTCGCTGAGATCGAGGCGCAAATCAAGGGTGAAAAAAATCGTTTCAAAAATGATCAGGCATTATATTTGCAAGATGAAAAGCTTCTCACGCTTGCAAAAACCAAACTCAAACGCGCCGAACAACTTGCCGAATCGCAATCCGGGTCTCAAGCCAGCGTAGACACAGCGCTCGAGGCGGTTGCTCGCCAAACGCTTAATCTCACGATTCGTCAAAACGCCATTGATGATCACCCGATCCGACTCGCCCAGCTTCGCGCTCGCCTGAAAAGAGTGTCAGCCCTTCGGGATCACGCGCTTCGAAATCTAGAGCGAACAACAATTTTGGCGCCATTCGATGGTCGTATTACAGCTGTACATATCTCTCCGGGCGACCGCGCGCAGATGGGCTCGTTGCTCATCGATCTATTTGAGACGGCATCGACCGAAGTCCGCGCGCAGATTCCGAATCGGTACCTCGCGCAATTGCGGCGAAGCCTCAATCAGGGGGAACAAGTGCCAGCGATTGCGGCAATTGACGGTCGGGAGATCGTCATCGAACTCAATCGACTGGCTGGAAAGATTGAAGCGGGAGAAGGTGGTGTCGACGGCTTTTTCAACCTTCCCCGCACGGAAGGTAATTTGGAACTCGGCCGAACGCTAGCGGTCCTACTGACGTTACCCGCAGAAACCAACGTTCTCGCGCTCCCGGCCACCGCGGTCTACGGCGCCAATTCTGCGTACAAGATAGAAGCGGGCCGACTCGAGCGCGTGCAACTTGAACGTGTTGGTGAATATCGAAATGGCGAATGGGGCACCTGGAGTCTGTTTCGGAGCAGCGATCTCAGCGACAAAGATCAAGTGCTGACGAGTCAACTGCCCAACGCGATTGAAGGCCTGCGTGTTGACGTGGTTTCAAATCGCAACTGACCAAGGCTATGGGAAGCAGCATACTCGCGATTTTTGCTCGCCATCCTGTCGCGGCCAATCTGCTGATGGCAATGATGATGATCTCAGGCGTCTGGGGTCTTTCACAGCTCAATACGCAATTTTTTCCCAGTTTTGATATCGACTTTGTCTCGGTCAAAGTCACCTGGCCAGGCGCCAGCTCGGAAGATCTTGAAACACTTGTCACCGAACCTCTAGAGCGACAACTCAAAGGCACCGAGAACGTCAAAGAACTAAAGTCATTATCAGTCGACGGCCAAACGTTCATCACCTTGGAGTTTCGGGAAAACACCGACATGGGCCCTGCCCTTGATGATGTCAAAGAGCGCGTGGATCTCGTCAGTAACCTGCCAGACGGTGCTGAAACCCCGGAGATCTCCCGGGTCGTCAATCACGAGCGGGTCGCAAACCTCCTGATTTCAGGCCCGGAAGATCCTCAAGGGCTTCGCACGCTTGTTAACCAGTTTGAGCGCGAACTTCTGGAAAGAGGAATTGCACATATTCGTATCTACGGGCTGCCAGAAGAAGAAATCGCGATTCAAATCCCACCCGGGACGTTGCGGGAACTGGGCATGTCCATTCAGGATATTAGTCGGCGAATTGCCGCAGCATCTCGGGACCTACCGGTTGGCATCATCGGTCGCGGAGAGTCCGCGCTGCAACTCAGATTCAAAGACCAGCGTCGGCAAGAGCTTGCATTTTCGGATATTCCCATCATCGTCACACAAGACGGTCGTCGACTTACGCTTGGCGACATCGCAACGATTACACGTCGGCCAAAAAACGCGCAGACCGAAGTTCGATTTCAGGGAAAGCCGGCAGTTGAAATGCGCTTATCCCGAACCCGCAATGCAGACAGTCTTGAATCGGCAAAAATTCTCCGCGAATGGAAAGAAGAGACTCAGCCAACACTTCCGCCAGGCGTGGGACTTCATATCTATGACGAGCGCTGGGAATACATTCAGGACCGTATTCAATTACTTTTGAAAAACGGACTATCCGGTCTCGCGCTCGTTATTCTGATTCTTTATTTCTTTTTGAATGCGCCCGCTGCTGGCTGGGTGACCATCGGCATCCCAACCTCTTTTCTCGCCGCACTCGGTGTTTTGTATCTCTATGGTGGCTCAATCAACATGATCAGTCTTTTTGGGCTGATTATGACGCTGGGCATCATTGTGGATGACGCGATTGTGGTGGGCGAGGATGCCGTCACGCACTTCGAACGTGGGGGCGGCGCGCTTGAATCAGTTGAAAAAGGCGCAAAACGCATGCTCGCACCCGTGATCTCCTCTTCCTTAACAACCATCGCGGCGTTTATGCCTTTATTGCTGATTGGCGGAATCATCGGCTCGATCCTTCATACAATTCCCATCGTGGTGATCTGCGTGATCCTCGCCTCCCTGGTCGAATCTTTTTTGATATTGCCCGGGCATTTACGAGGCACGTTCTCTCGCATGGGCCACTATCAACCCAAAGGCTTGCGGAAAAAACTCGACACCGGCTTTGAAAACTTTCGCGATCGAATCTTCAGGCCAATCGTCAAAACCGGTGTTCACCATCGATGGACAACCATCGCACTTTCAGTTGCACTATTAACGGTAACAATTGGTTGGCTTGCCAGCGGGCGCATTGCGTTTAATTTTTTTCCAGTTGCTGAAGGCCCCATCCTGTTTGCCAACGTTGATTTTGTATCAGGCACGCCGGAAGAGACGGTGGCGGACTATCTGGACGAAATCGAAAAAGCAGCTTGGGCAACCGATGCGCACTTTGGGGGCGGACTCTTAAAAACCGCAATCTCAAGAAAAGGTTTAGGGGAAAGCGGTGACTGGGAAACGCGTAGTAACGACAACATCGGCTCTGTATTAGTTGAATTAATCAAACCCGATGAACGAACCGCGCGCAACCGGGATTTCATTAATGAATGGCGCAATCGTATTCCCAAAACAGCAGGCCTTGAAAACCTATCCATCAAAGAGCCTACGGCCGGCCCCCCGGGACAGGATATCGAAGTCCGGATCACCGGTAATAATTTATCTGGGGTAAAAAGCGCCGCGATCGAACTCAAGGCGATTCTGAACGAGATCCCGGGCGTTTCTGGCGTGGAAGACAACATGCCCTACGGACGCGAACAACGAATCCTAACGCTGACCCCGACGGGCGAGGCATTGGGGCTCTCGGTAGAAAATCTGGGCCGTCAGCTTCGTGCAGGATATGAGGGTCAACTTGTTCAGGTAATGGCAGACCAGGGTGATGAAGTCGAAATACGTGTAATGTTGCCGGACAGCGAACGAAACCGACTCAACAGTCTGGAAGAGTTTGAAATTATGCTGCCGAGCGGTGGCGCCGCTCCGTTCGACAATGTGGTCGAGATGACACCCAGCCGAGGTTTTGATTCGATTCGACACGTCGAAGGCAAACTCGCCGTGACGGTCACGGGTGATGTTGATGACACCGTCAACAACGATAATCGAATCATTGCGGGCCTAAAAAAGAATTCCTTATCAGCCCTTGAAGCTCGGCACGGCGTGAGGTTTTCTTTCGAGGGCCGTCAAGCAGATCAACGCGAAACCATGAGTGACATGAAGCGTGGCGCGCTCGTGGCGGTGGTACTCATTTATCTCGTATTAGCTTGGGTTTTTGGTTCGTATGGTTGGCCAATGCTCGTTATGATCATCATTCCCTTCGGGCTCGTGGGCGCGATTTGGGGCCATGTGTTAATGGGTATTGATCTGACGATTCTCTCAATGTTTGGCTTCTTTGGATTGGCAGGTATTGTGATCAACGATTCAATTATTTTAGTAACGTTTTATAAAGAACTTCGCAAACAGGGAATGGCCGTAGAAAAAGCGGTGGTAGAAGCTGCCTGTCAGCGGTTGCGCGCGGTGCTACTCACGTCAATGACAACGATTGCTGGACTCACACCTTTACTTTTTGAAACATCGCTTCAGGCACAGTTCCTGATCCCCATGGCAACTTCGATTGCATTTGGACTCGCGTTTGCGACACTGCTCGTGTTATTTCTGGTTCCGTCTTTGTTGACGATTTATGAAAACTCTATCTTCGGAAAACATCGTCACAGGACGATCTCAGAGACAGCACTTTAATCGGAAAGCTCAACCCAGACCGGTTGATGGTCAGAACCCTCTGCTAATTCGTCCACCCAGCACTTTTGAATTCGATTTCTAAGGGTTGCACTAACAAAAGCGTAGTCCAGTCGGGCAGGCACATCGCCAACGTCAGAGGTAAATCCCGCATCAACATCACCACCACCGTACACCCATGCATCTACAAAACCCAGTGGATGGGTGACTCTCCCGCCATAGGGTGAAAGTGAACCAACCATATGCTCATACTCAGGAGTATGTGGGACGCTGTTGAAATCACCGAGCACCACGGCATGTGGGGGCACTTCAAAGTCCATAAGACCCTCCTCCCAATAATTGCCCCCGTCTTTCAGCGGATTCACCTCTATTGCCCCGCTGACCGGAACACCCTCATGAGCCGCGTCGTGATGAATACGAAGCAATGCTTCTACCTGGGGCACTCGGGTCTCGGAATTGATATGTGTCAAATGCGTATTAATAAATCGAAACGGTGTGTCGCCAAAATTGACCGCGCACTCGAGCGCCGAACGTTGGATGCTGAGCGGGCCAATGCTGGCACTCTTGGGAAGCAAATGATGGCGACAGTAGACAATCGGCTGCCGGCTGAGCAACAGATTGCCAAACTGTCGTCGAACCGGTCGACCCGCATGATCAATCTCGCCGCCGGCTTGATCAACTCCGGGGCCATAAGCGTAGTCATAGCTTTTAAAAGCGTTGATGATCTCTCTGACTTGATCAATTTCGCCCGAGCGAGGCCAAAAGCGATCGACCTCCTGGAGGGCAATTAAATCAGCTCCTTTAACCGAATCAATAATCCGTCCAAGGTTGATCTTGCCGTCACGGCCCTGTCCAAACTGGATGTTGTAGGTCACAATTTTAGTCATGCTTATATCGTAGTATTTTCTCTACTCTGTAGACTGTTGTAGACTATTTGTAGACTCCAAAACAATATTCCTACTATTAGTCCTAGACCGGTAGTTATCACAGGTCGTCTTTTTCATCGTCAATGCCTAAGAGACGGCTCTTTCTAAATCGAACAATTACTATCGCAATTGCAATCAATAAAATAGCCCCTGCTTCGTACAACAAGGTCGAGGGATCAATATCTTTTTTCTGCAGGATAATCAATCGTGAAACTGCGGTTAAGGCAATGAACATTGGAAACAGGAGCCTGACACGTTGAGAGCCCCAATAACTGGTCACCATCCCAAGGACTTCTAAATAAATGAATAGCAGAAGCAGATCAGAGAGAGTTACACTTCTTTGATCAACCAACTGCTTTATCTCTAACCCGAAACCGGCGATTGTGCCGACGAGCACTATTAATGCTCCGGCAACTTGAATCGACCTAAGAAATACTTTCATTGCTCGTTCTCCAATAAGAATCTCCGACCTAATATAGGTTCTGGAAACTTATTTTTTCCCGCCGCTGTATGGACACAATATATTATTAACGTAGAAAAACAAGATGGGGTGGCCACCCTTGCGGGTGACCGCCCTTTCTCGCGTTAATTGCGCAGCAAGTTTCTAATCAGGTCGGAGTATTCCGATAAAGAAGGTACCTCTCGGTTGGCAACTTTGGCGCGGTCATCATACCGGCGTATTCGCACTGCATCCTCGTAGCCCGTCTGTTGCTCGAATTCAATGATCTCAGATTTTTCCATCGGCCCGCCTTGTCGCTCGAGACTCTTTTTTGAGGCATTCGAAAGCGACGACCAGTATTCTTTATCTAAAGAGCAAAGGTAACGTTTGGCTGGTACATGAAGGCGAATCGGCTGGGTAATCGACTCGGGAAAAAATGAGCTCAACCAATTCGCCCCGACGATTTCATGCTTTAAATCTTCCCCCAGAAAATCATTGCGCTCTTGGTGTTCATCCATCAAGAGATGGCCAACATCATGCAGTAAAGCTGCTGCGACTTCACTGTCGGCACGCCTTTCGCTCACTGCCAACGCGGCCGACTGTAGCGCATGTTCTAGCTGAGTCACAGACTCATCATATCGAGTCGCTCCTTGCTCAGAGATCCATGCGAACAGATCATTTGTGAACTGCGCAGGATCAGAGCGCCATATCGGAGTAGTCATTGCCATGGGTTATCCAGTTTCTAGGTTTTTACCGACCTTCCTTCGAAGTGGCCGATATTGCTGATACGCGCATAGGAGTCACTTTCTTGCTCAGCCATTTGACTCGCGCGCTTCTCGTAATAAGACTCTCTTAGGTCACCTTCTGCCGCTGCGTTGTAAGTAAGATAAATTGCCCGCCGTGATTCACCGGAAAGATTTGCTCCACTTTTGTGTGGCGTGAACGAAGAGAAGCATACGATATCGCCTGTCCTGAGCTCAGCTTTCTTCCAAATCAGACTGGTGGCGACCTTATCGGATAGACATCCATCTCCATCAGTTTCTAGCAAGTCGCGACTGGAGTAGTCACTCAATTCGAGACATCCATTGGAAGAAGTCATGGGGTCCACTGCGATGAGGCAGGTAATGTGGTGCGAGAGTTGGTCATAGGCCGTGGCATCCTGATGAGGCCGAAAGCCTGCTCCACCCGCCAATTTATAGTTCACTTTTTCCTTGTAGAGGTGCACTGATGTACCCAGCAATTCCGCAACCGAATTTATCACTGCTCCCCGCGTAATCAGTTTTCGTAGATCCGGGTGATCCTCGATAAACCGTTCTGTGCGACAGATCTGGACCCGGCCATCAACTTCTTCATAGTAATGAAGACGTCGGGGCTGATCAGGATCAGGCCTGATTAAATCATCAACCCAACTAGAAACCAATGCCCGCGCAGAAGCATCGAGTGTCTGGTTCAAAATCACCCACCCTTTGGTCATCCAGTGAATTCTTTGTTCTTCGGTAATAAGAGGCATATCGTTTACCTGTTAAAAAAATTTAATTAGCCCTCCACAAACCCCCGTCATCCGCACATTCTGACCTTCTTGGGACCGGTGTCTTGGCCATCTTAAGGATGGGGCTTCCTGACGGCCCAGTCGTCGATCGGTGAGCAGGCCATATCGAACGCGGGAGAGGTGTCCATAAAATCGTGGGTGTGCACGATAATCGTGTCATCGCGAAACAGCACGACCCCATACGCCGGTGGTTCAAAGTTGCCCTTAAGGGAGCTGGCCGTCATATCCAGCTGCACCTGGTGGTTCATCGCCCGCAGACTGGACATCGGGATACCCAGCCAACTGCCTGATAAGGGTCGGTGGATGTGGCCGAAGAAAAGATGGCGGACCCGATCGCGATAAGGGCTGACGATTTGTGAGAAGGCTTCTTTTTGTACGAGCGAAATCTGATCCAGTGCGGGGATGCCGATATCAAAAGGCGGATGATGCATGAAAAGATAGATCTCTTTTTCCGCGGCCGCTGCCAGCTGCTGCTCAAGCCATTGCAGTCGGGCTTCGCAGTACCAGCCCTCGTGATGTCCGGGCTCGTTGGTATCAAGATAGATAAAGCGCCCAACGGGCAGATCCTCCACAGACTGAATAAACCCATTCTCATCTGAGGGGTGATCCGGGAACCATTGCCGGAACACATCCCTGTCATCGTGGTTGCCGACCAAAAGCCGAAGGGGGACCTCCAGTTGATCGAGATGACGCTTTAAATGATCAAATGCCTCGGTCTCACCCCAATGCGTAAGATCGCCGGTAATGACGCACCGCGCTGCATCGGCATGATGCCGGTTGATATCTTTAATACACTGCTCAAGCGCAACCGCCGGATCACGGCCGTAAAGGGTTTCGCCTTCCGGAATAAAGTGGGTGTCGGTGAAGTGGATGATTTTCATGGTGTCGATCGTGGTTTCCTGAGCATCCGAAGCGAAGGGAGTTTAAGGGTTTCGCCTTCCGGAATAAAGTGGGTGTCGGTGAAGTGGATGATTTTCATGGTGTCGATCGTGGTTTCCTGAGCATCCGAAGCGAAGGGAGTTTGCAGTTAAGGCTAGTGTTTCAACAGCGGGGGTGGGCAAATCGCCCACCCCCAACTTCCCTGATGAATTAATTCGGCAAGAGGTCGCTCGCCTCTTCCGACAACTCTTCCTGTAACTCCTGCATATCGTCGTAATCACCGACCACGATGCCTTCAATCGCGTCGTAGATCAGCTGGGTTACGGCCAAGCCTTTGTCACCCGGGTAGGCCATCCACTCGCGAAGCAGAGGAAGCTGACGTACAGCGGTTGCCTTGGTCGGGCTCTTCTCGTAGAAATCGGCCAGAATGATTTCGTTAGCGGCTTTATTTGGGGGCATGTAGCCGGTGGTACGCGCCACCATCGCCGCACCTTCACCCGAAGTAATGAACTTCAGGAACGTCCAAGCAGCCTCCAGTCGTTCTGGATCTTCCGAAGCAGAGACCAACATCGCAGCGTTACCGCCTGCAGGCAAGCCCTTGGGTGGAGTACCGATGCCGGGGAATTCATTGGTGACCAACTCCCAGTCACCCTTGTTGCGCTCGACGGCACCAACGGCCGAGGTTGACCAGAAAAACATGGCAGATTGACCAGCGTAGACCGCATCCAGCATACCTTTCACATCAAGGTTCGGCATGTCGCAGCCACGGAAAAGATCCTTCATGGTATTCAAGGCCACAAGACCGGCTTCTTTATCGAAGTTGACTTTGCCATCCTTAATGATCGGCACGTCCTGGGACCAAAGCAGGGCCTGCAGGAACCAGTTGCCAGTGATGTTCCAGCCCCAGAGCATCGGAAGTTTCACGCCCGCGGCCGAGAGTTTGCCACACGCCTCATTTACCTCCTCCCACGTTGTCGGAAGCTGATCGGCACTGATGCCGGCCTTTTCCATGAGGTCCATGTTGTAGTAGCCGACGGGGAGGGATATCGAAAACGGGAGGCCGTAGACCTCGCCATCAAAGGTCCCCAGATCCAGCATCGCTTTGTGATAACCGTCTTTCTCAAAATCCGCTTCTCTCGCAATAAATGGCTCCAGCGAACGGGCGATGCCTTTCTCTACGAGGATTGCCTGACGGTTCAGGCCCTGCATGGTGATGTCGGGCAAGGTTCCGGCGACAGATTCGCGCAGGATAGAGTTAGTGCCATCTTCGTAACTCTCGTAGGTTGCACGAAACTTGACGTCGATATCCGGATGCGCTTTTTTGAACTCCTTCATGGTGCGCTCGTAAGTGACATCAAAAAGATGGGAATACGGATAGGCCACCTCGATCTCAACAGCTTGGGCTGGTATCGCCCACGCAACCGTGCTAAATAGCGTAGCGACGGCAGCTTTTCTAAGTAATTGCATAACACATGCTCCTTACGTGGTTTAGGTTGTTGTCAGGTCAGGGGCCGGAGGCTATTCCGGCCCCTGACATCCTCGCCTCGTGCGCTTTCGCACAGAAGGTAAAGCTCAATGTCCGGTAAAGTGGAACTCATCTTTATTTCATCCCCGACAGAGTGATTCCCTCGATGAACTTTCGCTGCGCCAATAGGAATGCGACCAACAGAGGAATCACGATAACGGTGGCAGTCGCCATCAACGGTCCGGTGTCTGCCCCGTCCAGCCCGCCCTGAAACTCCCGAAGACCAAGCGGCGGGGTATACAGGTCACGACTCCCGGTCAAAACCACCCGGGGCCAGAAATAATCATTCCAGTGCGCCACCACGGAGAAAATAGCAAACGCCATCAGCGCCGGGATAGCGCAGGGCAACATCACTTTCCAGACGATGCCAAACTCACTCATACCGTCCATCCGCGCTGCGTCAATAAGGTCATCCGGCACCGTTTTAAAAAATTGGCGCATTAAAAATATTCCAAAAACAGAAATGGTCCAGGGAATTACCAGCGCAGCATAGGTATTCGTAAGCCCGACATTCGCCAACATAATGTAGAGGGGCAACGCGATGGCATGAACAGGTATTAAGAGACAGAACAACACCAGACCGAAAACCAGTTCCCGACCCCAGAAGCGCAGTTTGGCAAGGGCGTACGCACAAGGAAGTGCGATCAGCACCTGAATAACAAAGATGGATACGGTCACGATTACACCGTTCAGGAGATAACGCAGCAGGGGCGCTTTCTTGAAGGCGTTGCCGTAATTGTAAGCCGCGGGATTGCGCCAGCAATCCGCTTCCGGATTACCCAGTTTTACGCAGTATTGGTCTAGAAAAGCCTGCTGGCTGCCGAAAAATCCACCAGCGTGTGTCCCGATCTCCTGAGGTGACTTTAGGGAAAAACTGACCATAACGTAAAACGGCAGTATTACGATCAGCGCGCCCAGGATCAGTGTCGCGTGCTTTGCCAGCTCTCCCGTTGTGGAATAAGTGCCTGTGTTCACGAATAATGCACCCGTCGCTCAACCATATAACGCTGTAGTGCGGTCATAACCATGACCAGCATAAGGAAGACGATCGTGATCGCTGAGCCCATTCCCATCAGGTTTTGTTCCACTGCTTTTTCATAGATGGCGTACATCATCACGTAGGTTGTTTTAGAAGGACCTCCCTCAGTAAGCGCTTCCACCGTGTCGAACACCTGAAACGAGCGGATCGCCGTAATCGTCACAACGAACACTGTCGTTGGACCGAGCATGGGCCATGTCACGAGACGAAAACGTTGCCAACCGGACCGGGCGCCATCCATGGCCGCCGCCTGAATAAGTTCACGGGGTATACCAGTCAGGCCCGCGAGGTACAGCACCATGTTGAAACCAAAAGCCTGCCAGATGCCGATGAAGCAGATGGTCGCAAGCGCATAGCGTTTTTCTCCCAACCAGAGAGGAAAGCCTTCTTCGCAACTGCTTGCATACCAACTGCCCTCTGGGTCTACCCCGGAAATCCATCCCCAACTGAAAAACGTTTCGACCCAGCCCCCGCATCCGGCCTCGAGCGAACGGTTTACGATCCCGATGGTGGGATGCAGAGCAGTTTCCCAGACAATAGCCATCGCCAGCAGTGCCGCCATAACGGGCAAAAAATAAATGGTTTTGTAGAGATTGGCCCCGAAGCGCAGCGAATGAATAGCCAATGCTGCCGCGAGTCCTAAAGCAATGGAGACCGGAACCACAATCAGGACGTAAAGAGCTGATGCCCAGAGCATCTTTTGATAGGAAGAACGGGTAAATATCTTTTCGTAGTTCTTCCAGGCGAGCCAGTCGGCGGTGGAATTGCCCAAACTATAGTCCGTAAAGGACAACACGGCGGCTACCAGCACCGGCACCAGCAGAATCACGAACATGAGAACTAGCGCTGGAAGCACGAAACTATATCCGGCAAGGCGGGTGTGACGGAGGATCATCACTGAGTCAAACCTGGCCGTAGATCAATTCGCTTGTTACTGTCTCCAAACACCAGACTGGATGGTTTAGAGCAACCGATGCCGAGTTCGTCACCAATGCTCACCCCCGTAACCTCTTCCGGTGTCGCCCGAACAATAACTTGATGATTGCCGTCGGCGACGGCCCCATGGATGAAGTAGTCAGCGCCGAGGTTTTCCTTGTGAGTGACTTTGAGCGTGAAGTCGTGGCCGCCGCTACCATTGACAATCCGCAGGTGCTCCGGCCGAAATCCAACACTGACATTGCCTTGGACTGGCTCACTAGCCACGTTATCTAGGCTGAACTCGAGAGTCTGGATGCGACCAAGGCTATCAACCTCGCCGGGGAAAATGTTCATGCGCGGACTGCCGACGAACTGCGCAACCCGAAGATCTGCGGGGTTTCGATAGATTCTCTCAGGCGTATCGACCTGGAGAATCTGACCGTCCATCATGACGGCCATCCGCGAAGACATGGTCAATGCCTCGGCCTGGTCGTGTGTGACATAAATGAATGTGGTCTTGAGGGAACGATGCAGTCCACTGATCTCCGTGCGCATGTGAACCCGAAGTGCAGCATCCAAATTGGACAGTGGCTCATCCATCAAGAATGCGGTGGGCTGGCGCACCATTGCTCTGCCAACCGCCACCCTCTGGCGCTGTCCCCCCGATAACTCGCCGGGTTTTCGCTCAAGTAAATGACTAATCTGCAGCGTTTCTGCTGCCTGATCTATTTTCGAGCGGATAGCATGCATCTTGGTAGCGCGCGACGGAAACAGGTTTCCCAAAAGGGGCATGCGTTCGACAGCAGACAGGTCACGAAGACGTAAAGGAACCGTCATATTTTCCCGAACGCTTAGATGCGGATAGAGCGCGTACGACTGAAACACCATGGCAAGATTGCGCTCACTCGGGCGAACGGCATCCACAGTGTCCCCACCGATCGACACACTTCCTGAAGTCTGTGATTCGAGGCCTGCAATAATCCGCAGAAGGGTCGACTTGCCGCACCCGCTGGGCCCCACCAGGGTCAGAAATTCTCCGGCTTTGATGTGCAGATCAACGTGATCTACAGCCGTCGCGCTGCCGAAAGACTTAACGATTCTTTCTAGTTTGATGTCCAACCTGATTTTTTTAAACCACAACTATTGTTTTAAGTGGTCCGGAGTAAAACACGTATAAATGACATTATGATTACAGTGATCTACCAATTGGAAATACCCAACAAGCGTGCATACGACTATCATTAACTCATGGCTCAAACAGAATTCACATTTTTTAACCCGACCAAACTGGTTTTCTGTCCTGATTATTTGGAATCGCTCAGATGCCACGTTGGAGCTCGCGACTATGGCATCGTCACTTACTCCGACGCCTTTTTCTCGGACGCGGTTGATCAAATTCAAGGGGTCCTTGGCAAAGCTGTTTTTGTTGCCACAGACATAACGCCGAATCCTGACTTTTCTTACTTCAACGCTTTAGAAGGAGAAAGGCGGCGAGATCTCGCAAAGGCAGAGGCTCTGGTCGCACTAGGAGGAGGGTCCGTAATAGATACGGCAAAAGTCTTCGCTGCGGGGCTCGAAGACCGGCCTGATATCCGCGACTTACTAAATTTCGCAAGTCAATCTCAAGCGCTCCGCTCAAAAGATATCATTGCGATCCCAACAACAGCCGGAACCGGCAGCGAGGTGACGTCATGGGCGACTATCTGGGACAGCGAATCGGGACGAAAATTCTCGCTGAGTCATCCTGACCTGTACCCAAAAGTCGCTGTCCTTGATCCATCGCTCACGTATAAACTTCCACCAAGAATAACGCTGGCCTCAGGTCTTGATGCGTTGTCTCACGCCCTTGAGAGTGTCTGGAACATTAACGCAAACCCCATATCAAGCAACTACGCCGTGCGGGCGAGCCGTATCATCATCGAGACATTGCCATCTCTGATGAACAATCCTGAGAACGCACGACTTAGACAGATGATGCTGCAGGCGGCAGTTTTTTCCGGGCTTGCGTTCTCTAACACTAAAACCGCTCTAGCTCACAATATTTCTTATCCAGTATCGCTGAACCACAACCTAGAGCACGGCATTGCTTGTTCTTTCACACTCCCCCTCGTGATGCGTCGAGCGATTGGATCCGATACCGTTTGCGATGAAACCCTTCGCGAGATTTTTGGCAACGATCTACATAACGGGGCTGATCAGCTGGAGGAATTCTTATGCAATCTCGAAATCAGCACAGACCCCGATGATTACGGCATACCAGCAACCACTTTTAAAAAATATCTCAATGACGCGCTGACGGGAGAACGTGGACGCAACTTCATTGCTGCCTAGTCGCAACCAAAGTCTTTTCGCTTAATCAGGAACGGGCATACCAGCCCGTTCGTCAAAAATCTGCGTCGTCCCAATATAGAACGTAGGTCACGATCTTAATCATGCTTATATCGTAGTGTTTTAGTTACTCTGTATATGTCTAAAGAACCGATCTGTCTCCCCGAAGAGTTGCGTAAAGACTTCCAGACAGTTGCTTTCATGTGTGCCTGTCGATGTAGATACAATCGATCGCGATATGATAGACGCACCCTCCAACAGGCAATCGTTTTAGAAAGCACCACATTGGATGAGAACGCAACAGCTGATGTCAAAGCAGCAGCGCTCCCCAACCAGAACTGGGAGCGCACGGATTCTGCATTACACATCATGCATATTTGAAAGTAATAGTAATTTTAGAAATATGAGAATCGTCATCGTTAGGGTTGGGCTAAGAAAAAATAGACTACCAAGGGACGCCCACAGCTTTTTTAAGAAGCGAGTGGATGGACTCCGTAATCTTTCTAAACGTGATCGCCTGGTTTAGCCATTGCTGTTGGTTAAAGCAAAGTGTGCTGAAACTTCAGGTTCCACGTCTCCCTAACATTCCAGCGTCTTCAATGAATTCAACGATACTTGCCACTCCTGTACCTTTTTTCAAATTACTAAAAACATAGGGTCGATCCAATCGCATTCTTTGGGTATCCTTCTCCATCACTTTCAGTGAGGCTCCGACGTAGGGAGCAAGATCAATTTTATTGATGACAAGCAAATCTGAGCGAGTGATGCCGGGCCCTCCTTTGCGGGGTATTTTTTCTCCTTCAGCAACATCTATCACGTAAATCATCAAATCTGCTAGTTCCGGACTAAAAGTTGCAGATAGATTATCGCCACCACTTTCAATAAAAACGATGTCGAGATCCGGAAACCGACATTGCAATTCCGCGACGGCCGCGAGGTTCATTGAAGCATCTTCGCGAATGGCTGTATGTGGGCAGCCACCGGTTTCTACACCCACTATCCGGTCTTCTGCTAGTGCCTCTGCCTTGGTGAGTATCTTCGCATCCTCTTTCGTATAAATGTCATTTGTTACCACCGCAATGCTGTATTTCTCTCGGAGAGATTTGCACAACAATTCTAAAAGTGCCGTCTTTCCTGACCCCACTGGACCACCAACTCCGACTCTCAACGTATCGCTCTGATTCATGCGTTAACCTAAGATCTAAAAAGTCTCGTATATTGTGTTTCGTGAAGACTACTTGCTATTGCCATTGATACTGCAGAGGCACCCAAGTCCTCATCTTTTAGGTTGAGACTCTTTTCTATCTCACCAGGAATCTTGTTGGACAATGCAAGCTGCAGACATTGCCCATCTGTCTGACCTAACGGCACCAACTTGATACCTGCGGCCACTTGATTCTCTAACCATCCCCATGCATATCCCAGCATTGCTTGATGGATCGGTATAGACCATCTCACACAGGCCAATGCATACGGGCATGCTTGACACAGTTGCATAGGCTCCGACCATTCATGATCAAATTGTAGTTTCAGATCTCGCAAGAGTTTTGTCATAGCTTTAGCTCTCTGTATCTCTTCCAGTCTCAACTCTGAACTTTCGCGCGACGCCAGCAAATAGTGGCACCATTTTAAGAGAGAGTCACTATCCCGTTTTTGCACGGCCTCGTAGATTCTTTTCAATACAGGAATATCTATATAAGTTAGGTTTTCCTGCAAGAGTCCGGTTAGCCAATCTTCGAAGCTATCGAAATCTCTCACCCATCTTCTCTCCACAGCGTATTCAAGCCCCTGAGAGTAGGTGAACGCGCCAATAGGAAGGTTTGGACTGATCAATTGCATCAGGTGCAACTGACTTCGTGCTGACGTCATTTGCTCAGTGCGAATGACTGTGCCCATGGGCAACGCCATGCTCTCCGTATGCCCCAGGTTCTGGCTCGAAGGGAAGTTGCTCGCAGACTGTTTTTATACCTAAGCTCGCCATCATAAGATCCAAAACATGATCATGCTGATATCTTAATTCACCAGGCAGTACTTGAAGCGGGACGTGACGGTTGCCTAAATGGTATGCAGCCTTCGACAACAAATGCGAATCTTCAAGTCTCACAGTAGACACCTTCTCAAGCGATGCTTGGACTTGAACCAAGATTCCGTCCTCAGATTGCAGAAGATCTCCGCCACGGATTATCGGCCCACGATCCAAAAACACGCCTATCTCCCGTCCATCTTTTAGCCTCGATTTAAAGCGCGCTCGAACCCGAATCTCGAAGGGCAACTCTAGGGTGGCAGTAGGTTTTCCCTGACTAACTCGTTTAGTGATTTTAATCACATCAAAACAAGAAATATCGCTGCGTCAGGGGCAGCGTCTTCGCAGGTTCGCAGGTCAGCAAGTCTCCGTCTGCTCGTACCTGATAGGTCTGCGGATCTACTTCGATCATCGGCTGATAATCATTAAGTCGCATGTCAGCTTTGCTTATCTCCCGACACCGTGCCACCTTGCCAATCATTGATTTGAGAGACAACTGCTCCGCCACACCCTTGCTAATTGCCGAGCTAGACATAAAAGTCATTTTTGTTGAATGCCGTGCTGATCCAAGAGCGCCAAACATGTATCGATAGTGAGTCGGCTGAGGCGTCGGAATAGATGCATTCGGATCACCCATCGGAGCTGCCACTATCATTCCACCTTTAATTATTAGACTGGGCTTGGAGCCGAAGAATGCTGGACGCCAAAGAACAAGATCTGCCAACTTACCAATCTCAACTGATCCTACTTCATGGGAAATTCCATGAGTAATCGCTGGATTAATCGTATATTTTGCAATATATCGCTTCACACGAAGATTGTCTGCATCTGAGCCATCACCGGCAAGAGCGCCTCTTTGAACTTTCATTTTGTGGGCGGTTTGCCATGTTCTCATAATTACCTCGCCGACCCTACCCATTGCTTGGGAATCGGAAGCGATCATAGAAAAGGCGCCTAGATCGTGAAGAATATCCTCGGCTGCTATTGTTTCACGACGTATCCTAGATTCGGCAAAAGCGATATCTTCCGGAATCGAAGGAGACAAGTGATGGCAGACCATAAGCATATCCAAATGCTCATCGACGGTATTCACCGTATAGGGTCGCGTCGGATTTGTCGATGAAGGTAATACGTGGGAAAACCCGGCTGCCTTAATAATGTCCGGCGCATGGCCTCCGCCAGCTCCCTCTGTGTGATAGGTATGGATAGTCCGGTCTTTCATCGCAGCCAACGTATCCTCGACGAAACCTGACTCGTTGAGAGTATCGGTGTGAATCGCTACTTGCACATCCTGACTGTCTGCTACTGAAAGACAGGTATCTATGGCTGCAGGGGTCGTACCCCAGTCCTCATGCAACTTGAGCCCAATCGCGCCCGCCTCAACCTGTTCAACGAGCGGATCCGGCTGGGACGCGTTTCCTTTGCCCAGAAAACCAACGTTTACCGGAAAGTCTTCCGCTGCCTCTAGCATGCGGTGGATATTCCAAGGGCCCGGCGTACAAGTCGTAGCATTCGTCCCAGTCGCTGGGCCAGTCCCGCCACCTAGCATCGTCGTCATCCCCGACATGATTGCCTCTTCGATTTGCTGAGGACATATGAAATGGATATGTGCGTCGATACCTCCGGCGGTGAGTATTTGCCCTTCGCCCGCAATGACTTCGGTGCCCGGGCCAATAACGATATCCACATCGGGTTGGATATCCGGATTCCCGGCTTTTCCAATGCCATAAATTCGACCGTTTTTTATCCCGACATCTGATTTGATGATTCCCCAATAGTCAATAATGAGGGCATTGGTGATCAGGACATCCGCGACATCCATCGATAAAGCTTGACTCTGACCCATGCCGTCACGAATAACTTTCCCGCCACCAAATTTAACTTCATCGCCATAAACTGTCTGGTCCGCTTCTACCCGCACAAATAGTTCTGTATCTGCAAGTCGGACTCTGTCCCCTGTCGTGGGACCGTACATTTCGGCGTATGCCTGCCTGGATAACTTTGTCATGTATCCAACGCCCCCATAACCTGACCATTAAAGCCAAAGACGACGCGTCGCCCAACATAGTTAACAAGATCAATGTTTCGCTTCTGACCAGGCTCAAAACGCACCGCTGTTCCAGCAGGAATATCCAAACGGAAACCTAGTGTTCTTTCACGATCAAATACAAGAGCAGAGTTGACCTCATAAAAATGGTAGTGCGAACCTACTTGAATAGGCCGATCCCCATTATTCGCAACCAAAACAGATATTCTGTCTCTTCTATCGTTGAGGTAGATGTCTCCATCTTCAAGTAATACTTCTCCGGGCTTCATATTTTTTCCTTACACAATTGGCTCATGCACAGTAACAAGCTTTGTACCGTCTGGAAACGTGGCTTCAACTTGGATATCTTTTATCATCTCTTGAACCCCATCCATAACATCGGCTGACGAAAGGATAGACCGGCCATAATCCATTAATTCAGAGACGCTTTTCCCATCTCTCGCTCCTTCCATGATCGCTGCGCTTATTAAAGCAATTGACTCTGGATAGTTGAGCTTCAGACCACGGTCTCTCCTTCGTTCAGCCACAAGAGCTGCGGTAAAAATTAATAATTTATCTTTTTCCCTTGGCGAAAGGTCCATTCGAAACTCCTTAGGTATCCCAAATGCGCGGGCGCATTTCTGATTTCTTCATAATGTAGGGTCTGAGAGCAGACCATATATCACTAAAGATATCCTGAGCAATATTGGTCGAGTCTCCTAGATAACGGATTACCAAAGCATCGTCGATCAAGGTAGCCGAGGCCTCGATGCGTTCAACGCATTTGGCAATCAAGCCTCGGGCCACCTCAACATCTCTCTCTGTTGCTCCGATCATAATAAAAGTTGCCACAACTGGATTAGAATTTAGAAGAGATGACCTGAGGCGATTTTGCTCATGCACCCGGACGCGGTCAATAAAAATTGGTGTCTCACCCCGAAATATCGATAGACTCGAATCAACGAGACCACTATTGAATTTTTCACCAACGGTCGGTCGTCCAAAACACTGGATATCCCAGATCGCTAATCTTGATGAGGGGGACAAATATACCTCCGTGGTAGATTTAACTTCAGCGCCAGGAAAATAAATGCGTCCCTGAGGAAGCCACTCGAGACACGCATCGTCCGATACATTAAATATTTGTCGTTGCACAGCGATCGCTCCAGCACTCCGGTAGAATTTCGTTGCGCCAGGGGTGGTAATTAGCACATCAGTGTTTGGATCCAGATCAGCGCTAATCTGCAGTACATCGCCTGCTACAACCCCGCCGGGGGGATGAATCAGGTATACGTGGCATCCTCCCCCCTCAGGATAAAACGGTCTTTGAACAACCAGTGGTCCTCGTCTCTTCGTGTCTCCAAGAATAGTCTTGCTCTCCCGTTTCTGAAACTTCATTGCGAGTTGCGCGTTCCATCCATTCGAGGAATCAATATCAGAACCGAAGATCAAATTAAAATCACCATGAACTCTATGCTAACCGGTGGGTTTTAATTACTGCTAAACGTAGCATCACCACGGCGATTGTGGCACTCGCCGCTATCACCTGCTGTATTTTCAGCCATTGTCCCATCACATAGGATGGCCGGAGTCGGCAATCGTAGGTAGCGATACCGAGAACAGCAAAGCACCTAGAAGAATAAGGATGCGACTCATCCGCAGATAATACGACTACGGTGGAAAGAAAACTACTGCGTGTAACCGAAAACTGAATCACTCCAAACAGATAATCAGAGTCTCAACCCGTTCCCCGTGAGGCCCGGTTACCTCGGTCGGTATATCTAACCTCTTACACGCTCCCTCAACGCTCCCCCCCCCCTCTTTCTGCTCCACCGTATAGCCAAAGACGCGGCCACTCAAAGTTTTCGATTCTAATGATTTCAAACGTCTTTCAAGCTTTTTGTCTACGGCATGATTTCTCTCCCATTCCTCCCATCATAATCCGATTCCAAAAATTTGATGGCTGAAATAAGAGAAGCCAACAGAATCCAAAAGTCCGTGAGGGATTTTTATAAATCAGTCGAAATGATTGTTATCCGCGTTCTTGGTTCTAAAAGAGCTTCAAGCTGACGCTAAATTGACTCGATCCAATTCATCTGATTGCTCCGTTCAGGTGCGCCCTACTCTGATCCCGCCCCATCAGAGAACATCGAAGGACGTGTTCATTTCACAAATTATCGGATCTTTGACTTTTTTACTTGAAAAATCTCATCGCACTTATCAGAAACTTCTGGCACGAATATTGCTTCTCTGTAAGAGACGATCTCAAACACTTAACCATAGGTAAATAAAAAATGCTTTCAACACTCAGCATAAAAAAACGATTTGCTGCGCTCTCGCTAGTCACTTCGTTGCTAACTCTAAATTCTGTATCTGCTGCTGATTCCATTAAAGTCGGGGTATTACATTCTTTGTCTGGAACGATGGCTATCTCTGAAACCACATTGAAAGATACGGTTCTAATGATGATAGACAAACAGAACGAGGCAGGTGGTCTTCTTGGCAAACAATTGGAGGCAGTCGTAGTCGATCCTGCGAGTAATTGGCCATTATTTGCGGAAAAAACTAGGGAACTCCTGGAAAAAGAACAGGTCGACGTGATATTTGGCTGCTGGACTTCTGTTTCGAGGAAGTCGGTACTCCCAGTCATCGAAGAACTGAATGGACTACTGTTTTACCCGGTCCAATATGAAGGTGAGGAATCAAGCAAAAATGTCTTTTACACGGGAGCCGCACCGAATCAGCAAGCAATACCTGCTGTGGACTATCTAATAGGAGAATTAGGCGCAGAGAGGTTCGTATTAGCGGGAACAGATTATGTTTATCCAAGAACCACGAACAAAATTCTCGAAAACTATCTTAAAGATCTTGGTGTGGATGATTCAGACATCATGATCAACTATACGCCGTTCGGACACAGCGATTGGCAGACAATCGTTTCTGACATAAAAGCATTCGGATCCGCTGGGAAAAAGACTGCGGTAGTAAGCACGATCAATGGAGACGCAAATGTTCCTTTTTATAAGGAACTTGGTAATCAGGGAATAAGTGCTGAGGATATTCCAGTTATCGCTTTTTCCGTCGGCGAAGAGGAGTTATCGGGCTTTGATACAGGTCCTTTAGTAGGCCATCTGGCAGCTTGGAATTACTTCATGAGCGCAGAAGCTGACATCAACGATGAGTTCATTGAAACCTGGCACCAATTTACCGGTGACGAGGGCAGAGTCACTAATGATCCAATGGAAGCAACCTACATTGGCTTTGAGATGTGGGTCAAGGCTGTCGAAAAAGCAGGCACCACTGATGTGGATTCGGTAAGACCTGCTCTCTACGGGACCGCAGTGCCAAATCTAACCGGCGGAACAGCAGTGATGCACACGAACCATCATCTTCAAAAACCCGTGCTAATAGGAGAGATCCTAGAAAACGGGCAGTTTGAGATTGTCTCGGCTACCGCGGGGGAAGTTATTGGGGATGCCTGGACTAACTTCCTTCCTGACTCAGCAAAGATCATCGCCGACTGGACCTCCCCGGTCAGTTGCGGAAACTACAACTTAGAAACTCAGCAGTGCTCTGGCCAAAATTTCTAGAGCTCTAACTAAAGGAGCCAGGCTCAGCCTGGCTCCACGAGTGCAATTGTGATCCCACCCTCCAGATTGCTATTCATGGCCCTGCTTGCCCTGTTTAGCTCTGCTACGTTTGCCTTCGAGGAAGGACTCGCACTTTCCGAATCGTCTTGGGAGGAGAAAGCTGAATGGATTGAGACCTTATCAAAGGACACAACAGACGAAGCTGAACAAATCCTCCAGCACTGGGTGGGTGGAAATTTGTTTTACTGGCCCGCTGAGAATCGACTGGTAGCAGGCACTAAAGAAGGGAGAAAATATGAGTTACGAGAGATCATCGGCGGTTTAGTGATTAATGTTGTGAAACGAAAAGCTGTGAAGAAAATAAAAGTAAACAACAAACTCAGGAGACAAATTAAACAGGCGCTTGCATATCGATCATTAAGCTCTCCCGATGCATCGAAGCGTTTAAAAGCAATAACAGAGCTTAAGCGAAAACCTGATTATTCATTGCTCCAGACTCTTCTGCGATTAGAGGTGGCAAATCCAGATTTAACAACTGCGAGGGACCTTCGAACTCTGGTTGGACTCGT
>JADHSN010000113.1 GCA_016776875.1 Gammaproteobacteria bacterium
AAAAGACACTTTGGTGTTTCGATTCTTCTCTTGCTTGTTTCTAGTCCAATGAGCTGGTTGTTACTGATGAGTAGCTTTTGGACGGACTCTCCAATATGAAATGTGACGCCTTGACGTTCCGCCTCTCGCTTAAAAGCATCGACCGTTGATTTAGGATCTGCGTGTCCATCTGTTGGGCAGAACGAAGCCGCAAGTATTTTTTTTGATACGCATGGCGCTACATCACGGACTTGTTCATTGTTCGATAGTAATGTGATATTTAAATTTTCCCGTCGTTGCGAATCGACAAGGGATTTAACTTTTTTAACTTCTTCTTCAGATCGCGCTAAACGCAGATTACCTGCTTGGACATAACCTGTATCTGCACCAAGCGCCTCATCGAGATTTCGCCATTTTTCGACAGCGTACTGGGCGAGCGGCAATTCAGCCGCGTGTCTTCCGGATTGCCGCACGCCAGCAAGCGTCCAGCCTGATCCCATTGCTGCCGGATAATACTTTTCGATGACTTGAACGCGAAGTCCACTCTTCGATAACTCATAGGCGGTTGCGCAACCCGTAATACCGGCACCCACAATGACAACGTCTGGAGACATGAAAATTATCGCGGTCTTGATTAATCAGTTAAGTTATTAGTAAAACAGATTTTGAATGAGGATGGATCATAGAACTGATGGGCTAGAATGACGCCCAGACAATAGTGAATTTAACCCTTTTTTTTAAGTTGAGATAATAAGATGAGTGATCAAAAAATGGCAACCGCCTCACTACTAATTGATAACGAGCACGTGAGAGTCACGCGGTTTGATTTTGCACCAGAAGCCCAGACGGGGTGGCATCGTCATGAGCATGACTATGTCATCACGGCCATTAGTGACCTGAAAATGCGCCTGGAAGAGCCAGGAGGTGAGCAGCGAGAGGTCTCAATTTCTGCCGGGGAGGCATATTTTCGGAACGAGGGGGTTGAGCACAATGTGATCAATATTGAAGAGAGCCCAATGTCATTCGTCGAAGTTGAGCTAAAGCGTCGCTGAGATATTAGATCCTTGACCAACGCGGGGTTACAGATCGCCTCGGTGCGGCCAGATAAAAGCAGATGAAGGCTAGGAGGAAGCTGCTTGCTGAGAAGATAAAAGAATATTGATAAGAGCCAGAGACGTCAAAAAGCAAACCCCCGAGCCAAGGCCCAAAGGCGCCACCAAAGCCCATCCCAGCGGTAACGATTCCACCGAACAAACCAAAATAACGTCCTGAGAAGATATCTGCAGTGCCGACAAAGACGCACACGGCAAAAATGCCGGCACCAAAACCAAACAGTGCAGCGAAACTATAAAGCGAAATTAAAGAAGCGCCAGGATTCAGCGATAGAAGAATAAGAGTGCCTGTCGTTGTCAGGCCTGTGGCGATTAGGACGGTCTTCTCTCGCCCGATATAGTCCGAAATGAATGAACTTGCTTGACCCAGCACCATGCAAATCCCAAAGATCCCTGTCGTCGCAGCAGCTGCGGTTGATGAGAAATCAAGATCGATGGCGAACTTCACCTGATGCGCAAGGATCAGGTAACACCCGGTCCCCCAGAACAACATATTAGAGACAAATAAGAGCCAGATACGAGGGTTTCGAATGCCGGTGGCAGGTGTCCATTGGGCAGGTGAATCGTTGTTTTTAAACTCTCTTGGGGCGTTGGACAGTTTGTTATCACTTGATCCAATTGCTTTAAGGTTTCGATGCTCAGGAGAGAAGGTATAGCCAAAACTTACAATGGGCAGGAGTATGACGATCGTAAGTGCGCCCATGAAAAGATAAGCTGATCGCCAGCCTGCTGATACGATGATAGATTCCATCATGAATACGAATACAAAACTGAGCCCGCCTCCGGTTTGGGCAAGCCCAAGCGCCATGCCACGCCGATCGTGGAACCAGTTCATGATCGTTGGATTTAGGACCGGTGAACCGGCACAGGCAAGTCCAATAGGCGCCAGTACGCCGAATAGTAGATAAAAGTGCCAGAGTTCTGTTGCAAAGGCGCAAGCGCCTGCGGCGACACCGAGAACGCAAATGCCAAAAATGAGAAGCGGTTTAGCAGGCCAGTTTGTAGTCAGAGATCCAGCGATGGGTGCACAGATTCCGTAGACCATTAAATGCAGCGAGAACATAAATGCTGTACCGCCGCGGCTCCAGGAGTAGTCTTCCAGAATAAAAGGAAAAAAAACTGAAAAAGAATGTCGTACGCCATAAGCAAGCAGCATTACGATAAAGCTGACCGCAAGAATACAGGACGCCGCCACGATAGCCGGATTTCGCATGGAAGACATATTCGAGACCTGAGTCATGAGGCGGGAAGACAAGTATAGAGGCTCGTCAATGGAGATGACACCTCGTTATGATTAAATAACGATAAAATTTTTATCAAAAGGAAATTAGAGAAATGAAACCTGCTTTTGATTTGTTGGAGTATCAACGTCGCCTGGATCTTGTCCGCAAGTCAATGTTGGAGCGGGATCTTGATGCGCTCGTTATTGGTGATCCCGCCAACATGAATTGGCTAACAGGCTTCGATGCCTGGTCTTTCTATGTGCCTCAGGTCATGCTGGTGTTGCACGATCATGCCCCCGTTTGGCTGGGGCGCCAGATGGACGCGGGCGCCGTTTACCTAACAACATATTTGTCAGAAGAAAGCGTGTGCCCGTACTCCGAAGATCTGGTTCAGCGTGATGATGTCCATCCGATGGAAGCGATTGGGGATGAAATACGCAAATTTGATCTGTCGGGTAAGCGAGTCGGTTTTGAGAGTGATACCTATTTTTTCTCTTTCAAAGCGGTTGAGCGTCTTCAAAGCACGCTGTCGGAGGTCCACTGGCAAGATGCAGATCGACTTGTCAATTGGTGCCGACTGATCAAGAGTGACGCAGAAGTTGAAGTGATGCGTGTTGCGGCAGAAATTGCGAGCAATGTGCAACAAGTTGCTCGAGAGCATATTGCGCCAGGCGTTAGACAATGTGATCTTGTAGCTAAAATTCTCGAGGCGGGTACAAGCGGCATTAATGGCTCGGGAGGAGACCTTCCAGCACTCTGTCCACTTGTGATGGCGGGCGAGGCTGCGGCGACAGCGCATCCGATGTGGACCGATATACCGTTTGAGAAAAACCAGACGGTTGCGCTCGAATTAGGTGGCGCCCACAAGCGCTACAACGCAGGCCTCGCACGTACCTTTCAATTAGGCAGCGGTCCTCAGAAAGTTTACGATACTGCAAATGCGGTTACCGAAGGCCTCGAATCGGTATTAGAGACAATTCGCCCAGGTGTCACGGCAGGAGATGTTCATACGGCTTGGCAAAAGGTGTTAAACCGTTACGGCTTAGTCAAGGAAAGCCGAATTGGGTATGGCATTGGCGTTGGCTATTCACCCGACTGGGGTGAGCACACGATAAGCCTGCGCGCTAACGATTTAACAGTGCTCGAGAAAAATATGACCCTTCATGTGATGCTCGGCATGTGGATGGATGGCTGGGGTATTGAATTTAGCGAGACAGTGGCCGTCACAGACTCCGGGGTTGATTGCCTTACCGATTTTCCGCGGAGCGTCATCGATGTGCGCTAAAAATCCCTCTCTTTTTAATTAACTGTCTACAGGTTTTGGAATTAAAATAAGATATGGCAAGCCAAAACGCCAAATAAAAAAATAATAAGGAGATAGATATGTCGATATACAGAATCACTCGTTTCACTAGTTCAAATACTGAGAAGGCCGTCCAGATGGCGCAGGCCGCTCGCGAGGAAGTGGCGACAGTGGGCGCAGATTTTATTGAAATGGCATTTGATGATAATGGAAATGGGGTTGTTGTCGCCCGTTATCCGGATGCGGCGACAATGGAAGCCGCCACCGCTGTTGCGCAACGAATTTTTGGCGGAATGGTTTCTGATGGCGCAATTGATGGTGCTTCGATTGAAACTTGGAGCGCCGATGTTAAGGTTACGATGTAGTGAGTAGCGTGAGATAAGGCTCGTAAATAGCTGATGCGGTGTTACCGCAGTTTCTGATCTACGATATGAATGTCTAACGTATTTCCTCGCCATACTCGAGTTAAATTGCCGGTTGCCGCGTCTGGCAATGGATGCTATTTGGTGGATGCCACGGGAAAGCAATACCTTGATGGGTCTGGCGGCGCAGCCGTATCGTGTCTTGGGCATGATAACAAAGCGGTCAAGCTTGCAATTCAGGAACAGCTCGACCGCTTTGCGTTTGCTCACACGGGATTTTTTACGTCTGACCCCGCTGAGGAATTAGCCAGCCTTCTGATATCAAAGGCGCCGAAAGGGATCGATCGAGCGTTTTTGGTGTCAGGTGGTTCAGAAGCAGTAGAGGCGGCACTAAAATTGGCTCGTCAATTTTTTGTCGAAAAAGGCGAGTTGCATCGAACTCATATCATCGCTCGTCGACAAAGTTATCATGGCAATACGCTGGGCGCCCTTGCGGCGGGTGGGAACGAGTGGCGCCGAAAGCAATTCTCCCCCCTGTTGACTGACTTTAGCCATATTGCACCTTGCTATGAATACGCAGAACGTGCTGACTCAGAGTCGAGTTGGGATTACGGTCAACGTACTGCGCGGGCGCTAGAGGATGAGATTCTTCGGCTAGGACCGGATACGGTAATTGCTTTTCTGGCGGAGCCTGTTGTTGGAGCGACGTCGGGCGCAGTTCCCGCAGTCGACGGATACTTTAAGAAAATCCGGGAAATCTGTAATAAATACGGCGTTCTTCTCATCTTAGACGAGGTCATGTGTGGAATGGGGCGAACCGGCTACCTATTTGCTTCAGAGTATGATGACATTGCTCCTGATATCGTCTGTATCGCTAAGGGGCTTGGCGCGGGCTACCAACCCATCGGCGCCATGTTGTGCCAATCTGAAATTTATCAAGCGATTTCAGAAGGATCCGGATTTTTTCAGCACGGGCATACCTATTTGGGTCATCCGGTTGCTGCAGCCGCGGGCTGTGCCGTGTTCAAAGAGCTCGACTCGAAAGATCTAGTGTCGAGAGTCCATGATCTTGGCCCTCGATTTGAAAGTGCGCTTCGCGAACAGTTCCTGGATCATCAGATGGTAGGAGATATCCGAGGCAGAGGGCTGTTTTGGGCGATTGAACTGGTATCAAATAAGGAAACTAAAGAACCCTTTGACCCCGCACTACGTTTGGCCGCCAATATCAAGAAAGCCGCGTTTGAAAATGGCTTGATCTGTTATCCCATGGCGGGCACTCGCGATGGTGTAGCCGGGGACCATGTGCTACTTGCGCCTCCCTTTATTATTGATGATAGTCAAATTGAAGAACTCATTGGCAAGCTTGCGTCAGCGATTGATGTATGTACACCGCAACATACCGCAGCGTAAGAAAGATAGGGTGCATTGAGTACTGATGCCTGAGGGTCCTGAGGTCCGTCGCGAGGCCGACCAAATTGGTGAAGTCTTGGTCAATCAAAGGCTCACTGAAGTATTTTTTGGTCCGACGCGGCTCAAGCGGCATCGTAAAGCACTTTTGAATGCGACCGTTCAACGCGTGACGACAAAAGGCAAGGCCCTGCTGATTTTTTTTGATACGGGTAACGTGCTTTACTCCCATAACCAGCTCTATGGTCGGTGGTATATCAAAGCGGCTGGTGAGCAACCCAAAACAAATCGAACACTTCGCGTTGCATTAACAACAGCGTCGCATAGCGCGTTGCTTTACAGTGCGACCGATATTTTTTTATTGAATGCGCTGGAACTGGATCAATTTCCTTACCTCGCAAAACTCGGGCCTGATGTTTTATCTCCGACCATAGTCTGGCGAGATATTTCACGTCAGTTACTGGATAAACGATTTTCTGGTCGTAGTGTTTCAGCTTTGTTTCTCGATCAATCGTTTGTTGCGGGGTTGGGAAACTATTTGCGCTCAGAAATACTTTTCGCGGCTCAAGTGAACCCAGCGTTACGACCAAGAGATCTGGAGTTAAGACAGGTGAATGAGTTGGCTCGAACGACGTTGATTTTATCGACCCAAAGCTACAAGACCGGAGGGATCACGAATCACCCGAGCACGGTAAAGGTGCTTAGAAAAAAGGGCTTTTCAAAGTCACGCTATCGATTTGCTGTATTTGGCCGTGCTGGGAAGCCATGTTATCGATGTGGAGGGAAAATCAGTCGAATATCTGCGAACGGACGTCGACTTTATGTTTGTGAGGGCTGTCAGGGTTAACGATCAACTTATGGATGTTCACCAGGCGGTATCGGACAGTACAATAAAGTGAGGAGTATTAGATATAAAGGAAATTTTTCGAAATGCACCGTTACCTAATTGTTTTAATTTTACTGCTGATCGCAGGCCGTGCTCAGGGTCTCCCGTCTTGTCCAGAAGTATTTTCTCTCGCCTATGATGAGTGTGAAGGCGATTATCGATATGACAATGGCGATCGATATCGCGGCGAGTGGAAAAAGGGCGAGAAGCATGGTTTCGGTACATATGTCTGGACTAATGGACACCGTTATGAGGGGCAGTGGCTGGCAGGCCAAAAAAGTGGAAGCGGCCAATATACTTGGTCGAACGGTGACAGGTATGTGGGCGAGTTTCATGGAGGTGACTATCATGGTGAAGGAACGCTTACTTACATCTCTGGAAAAACGGTGACGGGAGAATGGCGAAAAGGCATTCCCTGGAATGCGACCGCTTATAGCGCAGCGGGTAAGGCGACCTACGCCTATAC
>JADHSN010000114.1 GCA_016776875.1 Gammaproteobacteria bacterium
CGCTCGATCCCGGTCCTCGTCATATGCCAACACATCAGCCGCATGTGAGGCGACGACAAACGCACTAAATCTCGAAGAAGCGTACATCAATCCCTCGCTCACATTCTCTTTATGAAAGCGTTGCGCCTGATCGTTTGCAAGATCAATGAAGCCGTCAGCAATGACTCGCAACTGTTTATCCAGCTCCTCGTCAGTTAGTTCCTTATTTTCTGATTCACTCATGGTCGACTGTTTCCCGTTTCAAATCTGGCTCCCATTTTACGAGTACCCAGATCAAGACGCCATTCAGAAGAAAAATGTCTCAAACGACACACAACCTCAACAGAATTTAGGCTTAAAGTAGCCCGCGACTATGGAAATCACCACCCAGAATAACCTTAGGTCAGCCGGTGCTGTCGTACTGGCCATGACCGCCATCACCGCTAGCGACGCCATGGTCAAGGGAATGCTGGACGACATTCCACCATTCCAGTTCCTTTTTGTGAGAGCGATAGTGATCCTCCTGATACTCGGTACCGCACTTGCAATTAAGGGTCAACGAATTCTGATGCCTAGCATTCGACAACCTTTTGCTTTTTTACGCGGGGGCTTTGAGTTGATGTCGACTGGATTTTGGCTTTTTGGACTGCAATTTATTGCTTTACCCACCGCCGCTTCGCTCGCCTGGACGTCACCGATCATGGTCGCGCTTTTGGGAATCTTCATATTAAAAGAGGCGAACTCTGTATGGCGATGGCTCGCTGTTCTTATGGGATTCATCGGTGTCTTATTAGTCACCAAACCCTGGGGTGCAGAGTGGAGTCTGCTGTTAATGCTGCCGATTGCTGCATCGTTGGCAAGCGCGGCCCGCGAAATTTCGACCCGCTTCATTAGTCAAGCTGCCCATCCCCTGCAAATCGCATTCATCACCGTGCTGGTGACAGCCCTGGGTTCAGGCATCGGCAGTATCTTTTTATGGCAACCCCTTACTTGGGATCTGGGTATCGGAATCCTGATTTCGGCTTTATTGGTGAGCGCTGCTTTTCCGCTGATGATTGTGGCCGTTCGGCATGGGGAGATGTCTTTTATCGCACCTTTTTTCTTTAGCGCCATTCCGGTTGCTATTATTCTCGGTTACTTGATCTGGGGTGACACGCTTGATTTCCTCGCTACGCTCGGCGTCTTTTTGATCGTTTCCGGAGGCTGGCTTAATGTTAGAAAATCCTCACATCGGTCTCGACAAAGCTCGTGAAAAAATAATTTTGTCACTGGCAATGAAACCGGAAAACCATTTGGGCATCGAAAGTAAAAACGGCTGATTAAAATAAATGCCTGATAGAGGGTCTAGCCATCCAGAATAGGGATGCGTGGCCATTCGCCTGACTTCATTGGCATTTATTGGGCTAAACGGGATAATCTACAGATTAAAATTAACGCTCCGAACGAGCAACATTCAGCTCCTGGCCTTACATCAGAGCCCAATCCAGAACAGTGCCTGCTGACAGACCATTTTGAGTTAACCTCTGACTATGCGTTTTGACCAGAAAAAAATTTTAGTGACGGGAGGATCTCGTGGCATCGGACGCGCGATTGCAACGCGTTTTGCGGCCGCGGGGGCTCAGGTCGCAATTCACTATGGCTCGAATCACGAAGCAGCAGGCGCCGCGATCAAAACTCTGGAGGGCACCGGGCACATTCTCTGCTCGGGGGATGTTGCTGAGCCAGAAACCACTCAACGCATTGTTCGTGAAACAGTTGAGAAACTTGGTGGTCTTGATGTTTTAGTGAATAACGCCGGCATTTTCGAGGCCCATCCGGTCGATGATGTCACTTTTGATGACTGGCAGCTTGCGTGGCAGCACACACTTGCGGTGAATCTAACCGGTCCTGCCAATCTCTGTTGGCAAGCCATCGATCATATGAGACACAACGGAGGCGGCCGCATTATAAATGTAAGCTCGCGCGGCGCATTTCGTGGCGAACCTCGGTGCCCCGCTTATGGTGCAAGCAAAGCCGGACTCAATGCAATGACTCAATCTCTTGCGCAACGCGTTGCCCCTTACGGCATTTTTGTCGGCGCTGTTGCCCCCGGCTTTGTCGAAACTGATATGGCAAGTAAAGTACTTGACGGACCGGACGGAGATGCCGTTCGTCAGCAGAGTCCCCTAGGCCGTGTCGCAAAACCTGAAGAGGTCGCCCACGCGGTCCTCTTTTTAGCCTCAGCGGGCGCAGAGTTTTCGACGGGCACAATTATTGATGTGAACGGCGCTTCCTATCTTAGAAGTTGATACTATTTTCCAAGATCAAACCGCGCAATATTGCAGGCCAGACGAAACAAATTATCAGAAATAAACCCCGTCTGTTCTAATAATTGATCGCAACCGAGAATCGTACACTCATCGTAAGCTGACAGAGGCACCACCCAATTGTCAGTCTCAATGTCAAAACCTTTCTGTACTAAACAGGCTGATCGAACCATATGGATCATGCAGTAGTGCTCGTCTTCGGCTGCATCAAGACCTAACGGTGGCTGACAAGCTGGCAGACCAAACGCACCGGCGGTATTCACCAAAAGCGTAACCGCCACCATAATCTCTTTCGTCTTCACAACCATGCTTTTATACTCGTTTCAGAGACTTTAATTTTGTATTGATCCAAAAGCTGGACAACTTATCATGAACATATTTAAGACCGTTGCTATTTTCATTCTGATTAGTGTAACTCCTCAAACTATTGCTCATGATCAGGGCGACACAATCGAGCAAGCAATTAACTATCGCCAATCAGCATTTCGCATGATTGCGTGGCATTTCAAACCCATGGGCGCAATGGTTAAAGAGAAGATAGATTGGAATCTAACGCATTTTCAGGATCACGCGAGCGCGGTTGCCGCACTCGCCCGTCTACCCATAAACGGCTTCATCCCGGAGAGCGACTTTGGCGACACGCATGCAAAAAGTATCATTTGGGAAGAGCCAGATGATTTCGCGGAAAAAATGCAGGCATTTGTAGAGCAAGCCGGTGACCTGCAAGAAATCGCTCAAAACGGTGACCGTGACGAAATTAGCCAACAGTTTATCCAGACGGCCCGCACCTGCAAGAGCTGTCACAAAAAATACCGCGAAAAGAACTGAACCGGCCGCAATCAGACTGTGAGCTGTGTGGGTCACCTTGGCGTGTGATTTATTCCAGACTCAAGAGCGCGACCGCCGCGATGGCAAGACTAACCCCACCAATGAAAAACGCTTTCCAGGCGGGCTGTAGACTCGGCGCCGTCGTATCTGATTTAAATTTTTTTACCCCGCTCACCATGGGTCGTATCAGGTTGTCGCGCTTAAAAACCCAATGCACGATTACAGCCGCCACGTGTACGCCAATCAGAATTATTAGAATTTCAAACAGTTGATGGTGCAGGCCTGTAATCACATCGCTCAAATTTTTTCCAACAACACCCGCCAATGGTCCGTCAAAAAAAATATCATCGTTAGAAAAAAGACCAGTCAAGGCCTGAAATACCAAAAACGACAGCAATAACATCACGGACCAACCGCCCGCTGGATTATGGCCCACAAACGCAACGTCATCTCCTGAAGAAATAAACCGCTTCAGATATCGACCGACTGATTTTGGGCCCACCAAAAAACTGCTGAACCGTGCGGTCTCGCTTCCGACAAATCCCCAGACCATCCTCGTAAAGACAATCGCGATGACCGTCACCCCCAACCACTGGTGGACCGTCATCCAGTCCCCATCTGATGTCGCGGTAAACCACAGTGCAGTGACTAAGGCAACGAGAAGCCAGTGAAACACTCGGACCCCTAAGTCCCATACTTTCAAAGTGACATGCGGTGAATCCATTGAGATCTCCTCATTCGCGTTATCCTGGCCGACTACTCAAGCAGTCCGTTAGCCCTCGCGTTTCGTTGCATCAACTCACACTGTGTAGCGGTTAACTCAAGGTTATTCGGTGAGGTATCCCCTCGCATCAAATTCCTCGGCGCATAGGAATGAGTACCGTCATCCATTAAAACGTGGACCAACTCATGGGCTAATGCGATATGCGGATCGACCGTCATCGTGGTCACCCACGCGGTAAATCGTAATTCAGGTGTATTCACACTATTTCGGGTTCCAAACGCTACGGCATCAAAAGCAGGTCGATCCACTGTGTCACGCACAAAAAAGACGCTCGCGCGATCGCTATTCAAAACTCCAGCAATCAACCTCGCATTACTTATTGAAAAATCCCTGATGCCGTCATTGGCCTCCAATGAAACAAGAGACGCAGGTCTGATGACGATATTGCATTGTTGAATAATCCGAGATGCTGATTGAATCAAGGTTTGGACACGATCCGCAGTCCATCCACTTTGTGAGAGAAAGACCAGCATCGGTCGAAACACCGCGTCCGAAGCGTCCGAGAACTCTGTAAATGTTTCTTTCGCAATCACCCGAATCGATGCCAGATCTTGATCACGAATAAGATCAGACGGCTCTTTTATCCACCCGGACTTAACAAAAGCGCCGCGTTCGGGAGTCGCTAGTGAAAGAATTTTCGCCTTCAGTTGCATCGCGTCCAGATCCGGGTGCTCTGTCAAAATTCGAGCGGCAAGCGCGGTGATCCTGGCAACCGCATAACTTGACCCTGACACATCGATCCCCTCTCCCGAAAAATCTATCGCTGGAATGCGCTCGCCTGGCACTAAAAGGTCAACGTTTTCTTTCCCCCAGTTTGAGCCTTCAGCGGGATATCCATCACCCGCCGAGGAGGTGACCACCAACATATTTTTGAGCGTTAATGACGCAGGATAAACAGGCTCAATATCAATATCGCGGTTGTTATTGCCGGCAGACACTATGAATAGCAGTTCTGGATGACGACGCGCAACGCCTTCAAATGCATCCCAATCACGAGCATTGTTGCTCCCCAGCGACATGTTTACGATGCGCGCGCCCGAGCGTGAAATGTGCGCAATCAATTGATGCATGCGCGACATATCGGGACGAGGATATCGATAGGGTAGTATTTTGGCTGACGACGCCTCGCGCAGGATAATACTGGCGGTTCGGGTGCCATGCCGTTGTGGGAAAAAAACAGATCGCGCGGGATGAGAGTCAAACGGCCGATGATCCATGTCCCAATAATCAAATCCAATCATCCGGCCATCCGATTCTCGGGCAAGACGGGACTGTATTTCGGGCAAAAGATAATTTACGCCGGAGTCAACTAATGCAACGGGCACACCCCCAGGATCAACTCCTGTGGGTACGGGTGGATTCATTGGGATCTCCGGACCGTCGGGCATCAGTTCTGAGGTCAATGGTTGGAGGCCAACCGCTACGTCGTCTTCATACCGAATCGCACGGGCCTGGCGAATTTGGCAATTTTGATCAGATACCAGCAGGACCACTGGCCGCGACGATGACTTGAATTGTTCAACAATGATGCGTCGAAGCTGACCCTGTGGCGCAATACGCTGCACGACCACCTTCGTCTGGTTATCAAACTCTATTTTTTGTTGCCAACCAAAAATCGTCTCGCCCCGAACGAGATCCTGGCGAGCGTTAGAGACAGCATCGGGAAACGCGAGCGGCAACTCATCTTCCATGACGTTGTCACAGGCCAGTCGAAGCGCCTGGATGGCAGGCTCCGGAACTGCCACCGTTTCAGAGATACCTGCATTACCAGAATGACTCGCCGATACCATCAGACAAATAATCGCAAAGCACCCAGCGGAGCGTAGAAGATTCACGATATACCTGTCTGCTTCGGTTCTGGCTCAGCGTCGATAAGCAACCATATCGACTTCCACGAGCGCGTCCCGGGCGAGTCCGGTAACGCCGATACACGTTCGAGCAGGCAAGCGGTCTGAAGGGAAGTAGGAGCGATAGACATCATTCATCAGATCAAAATCCCGCTTGAATTCAGTGAGGTAAACCCGGCACGAGAGCACCTCAGCTAATGTAAGCCCGAGACCGTCTAACACGATAATCAAATTATCCATGACGCGACGTGTCTGACCTTCAATGCCATCTGGAAGGGGTGCTAGATCATCATTAGGATCGGTTGGCATTTGCCCTGTAATCTGAATCCAGCCATTCAGCTCAACCGCGTGACTAAAAGGAGCAACGTGAGTTGGAGCCGTTTCAAAATTATGAAAAATAGGTAGCGAACTCATAGATCTTCTCCGATCAAAGCGTTAGGTTCCAAAAATATTATTATCGATGCCGGAAAGTAAGCGGACGACCCACTACCCACCAGTCCCATAAACGATTGAGAAGGTACGCAGCTGCAGTCGCGGCTATCGAAAGAAATCCCCAACCCACGACATCATCATGTGGCATGAAAGAAGGAATCAAAATGCCGAGCGTTGCGAGCCACAGACTCCAGATCATAAACCAACCCAACCGATAAATCGGTCGAAGAAAATTCGTGCTTCTTGCTGACCTCGGCAAACTTAATCTCCTTTGTGATAGAGTGATTTAGGAATAATAACGCTGTCAGCTTGCGCGGCCCAAAGAAATTAATAATGGTAATTGTTATATTTGAATTTGAACCCGAGCCCCAATTTGAAAATCGATATTTCAAGCTTGCCAGTCAGTTGCGAGAAGAAGTTGAAAAGATCGATGGCTTTCTCAGCGTGGAGCGATTTGAAAGTCTCAATAATTCGAAGCGCTTCGTGTCTATTTCAACTTGGCGTGACATGGATGCAGT
>JADHSN010000115.1 GCA_016776875.1 Gammaproteobacteria bacterium
CGTCAACAGTAGAGGTCGGGTATCGATGGTCAAATGCATCGTCCCGGTGGGCCGTATCCTTATTTTCGAGTGAGGTTGATGATCTGATCGCGTACGACTCGGCTACATTTGCGCCGGCGAACCTGGATTCGGCAGGTATTATGGGTCTTGAGATCGAGGGTCAAAAATCACTGGGCAATTGGCAGATGGCGGCAGCATTGACGTTTTTATCGGCAGAGCAAGACGGGGGCGCCTATGATGGAAACGAGCTGCCACGTCGTCCGGGAGAAGTCATGGAGTTTCGTGCCGATCGTAATTTTGGAAAATTTTCTGTCGGCGGATCACTCCGTGGTGCGGGAAGTGCATATGATGACCTCGCAAACTCAAGGAAAATTGACAGCTACGCAGTTGTCGATCTCCGAGCGAATTATTCTGTTGCAAAAAATTGGGCGCTGACCGGGAAGATCGCAAACTTGGCTGATGAAGATTATGAACATGCGAGTTACTATCGACAGCCTGGCCGATCTTTTTTTCTGGGACTACAATGGCGGCGAAACTGATTGTGGGATAACAGTGCAAGATGGAAAGGGAAATTAAATGGTCTGCCCCAGCGCCGAACGCACGAGCGCTTTCTCCGCTCGACGATATCTTGGCATCTTTTCAAACTGCCCTGAGCACAGTATTTTCTTTGCCGGCCGGCTCAGGTCGTGCGGATCCGGCCGAACACTTGCCCGAGCAGCAGTTGAGTGAGATGGAGAGAATCCAGTCGACGCGCCTGATGCGTGTAAATCATGTGGGAGAGGTTTGTGCGCAGGCACTTTACGAAGGTCAGGCGTTCACCGCAAAAAATAATGCTGTAAAACTGGCAATGCGTAATGCAGCAACAGAAGAACAAGACCATCTCTTATGGTGCAACAGCAGGCTTCAGGATCTGGGTGGACGTGCCAGCCTCTTGAACCCTCTTTGGTACGCGGGGTCCTTCGTGATGGGGGCGGCTGCGGGCCTCTCAGGAGATCGACGCAATCTCGGATTCGTAAAAGAGACTGAAGAGCAGGTCGAAGCCCATCTTAAGCGCCATCTTGATTTGATTCCCGAGAAGGATTTAAAAAGTCGGGTTGTTGTCGAGCAAATGAGAAAAGATGAACAGGCGCATGCTGAGACTGCCGCCAACGCCGGGGCGGAGGAGTTACCTCATCCAATTCCATGGGCGATGCGAGTGGTTGCTAAGGTAATGACGCGCACGGCTCACTGGATTTAACTCACTTTCCGGGGTCGTGTGGCGTGATGGGTGACCCAAACATTCAGATCGCTCCGATTGCAATCGGACAGGCGATCCGTGCGATTTGTGGTTTGTTGTCGGCAATATTTTTTTTACTCATCGTGATGGGGTCTAGTTCGTCTGACGCTCTGGCATCAGAAATCGATCACGGCGTGCTTTCTCAATTTGAGGTGCCGGCCGAAAGAGTGATCAGTTTGGCGCCACACCTTACCGAACTCATGTTTCATATAGGCGCCGGCGAATCCCTGGTGGGTGTGATGGCGTCTAGCGATTTTCCGCCCGCCGCTCTTTTGCTGCCGAGAGTCGGGAGTCATCGCTTGCTTGACGTAGAAAAAATTATCTCGTTGAGGCCTGATCTGGTTTTGGGATGGAAACAGGGAAACCATGAGGCTGACTTATCGATGATAAGGCGCTTAGGGTTCAATGTTTTTGAGAGTAACCCGGGTACGCTGGAGGAGATTGCAGGGTTGATCCGACAACTCGGTTTACTGATGGATAAAGCGCAGATCGCTGAGTCCCAGGCTCGAGATTTTGAGCGTAAAATTGCAGAACTGCGTCGGCGATACGCGAAGAAAAAACCGGTTCGTGTTTTTTATCAGGTATGGGATCATCCAATTTATACATTAAACGGTACGCACGTCGTTTCCCAGCTTATCGAAGACTGTGGCGGCGTTAATGTGTTCTCAGAATTACCAACGATCAGCGTGGTTGTGTCGGTCGAAGCGGTGCTTAATGCGGACCCGGATGTGATTGTGGGCGGCCTGACAGAAACAGAGGATGTGTCGCCGGTATCCAGGTGGAGTCAGTGGCCAGCGATGACTGCTGTTGCCTCGCAGAACCTTATTTCAATTAATGCGGATCACATTGCCCGAATGGGACCACGGATTGTTCTTGCCATGACCGAGCTTTGTGAGAAGATGGATTTAGCGCGGACGCGCCTTCAATAAATGCGTAAAACAGCATCGCAACCTGTACGGTGAAAAGCGCGCATCGATATCAGCGGTTGACGATTGCCGTCTTATTGGTGTTTTCGATCGCGGCGCTTGGACTTTCGCTCTTGATCGGCAGTGTTTCTATTGTCTGGAATGACTTGATAAGTTTCTTTCGATCGGGAACCGTCAGTATGACCACGATGGTGGTATTGGAGTTACGCCTCCCGCGAGCGTTTAGCGCTTTTGTGGTGGGCAGTTCCTTGGCCGTCGCGGGCGTCATGATGCAGGTACTGCTTCGAAATCCGTTAGCAGATCCCTATGTGCTGGGAGTCTCGGGGGGGTCTGCGGCCTTTGCCCTAATTGTCATGTTGCTCGGTTTCCCGTTTTCCGCGGTGCCGATTGCGGCAACAATGGGAGCGGGTTTTTCGATTGTGCTGCTCATTGTTCTGGCGAGGAATTCCGGCGATTGGGGATCGTCACGACTGTTGTTGACCGGTATCGTGCTGGCGTCAGGATGGGGCGCATTGATTGGATTTTTTCTGTCTTTAGGGGAAGCAAACCAGATTCAGGGAATGCTTTTTTGGTTGATGGGCGATCTTCGTCCGGAATGGCCCGGATTCATTCGAGTCCTTGTTTTGCTTGCGGTTTTAATTGCCGGTTTCATTGTGGCGAGAGATCTTGACCTGCTCCTGGAAGGAGACCTGAGAGCGCGTTCGCTTGGCTTAAATACCTCAGCGCTGCGCTTAATCATTTTATTAGCAGCAAGCCTTTTAACGGCGGCCTCGGTTACGCTTGCAGGGCCGGTCGGATTTATCGGTCTTGTCGTTCCTCACATGATGCGCCTGATTATTGGTTCAAGACATCGATTACTGATTCCGGTCTCAGCGCTAGCGGGCGGCACTTTACTCGTGATCGCCGAGATGATCGCGCGGACGGTTATTGCACCACAGCAGTTACCGGTCGGTGTGATCACCTCATTTATCGGGGTGCCTGTTTTTCTGTATCTGCTCCGACGCCGGGGCCTGAGCATTCCGTCATGATGCGCCTGGAAGTTCAGTGCCTGAGCCTACGAATCGGCGGGCAAAATATATGCGACGATCTGACGTTAAATGTGAAGCCTGGAGAAGTCTGGTCTGTGCTCGGTCGTAACGGGGTGGGCAAAACAACACTACTCCACACGCTCGCAGGATTAAGAGATCCCGTGGGAGGGCAGATCAAGCTCGATGGTGTCGCGCTCAACTCTCTTGGGATAAAAACCCGCGGGCAAAAAGTGAGCATTTTGTTTCAGCAAGCGCAGGCGCCTATCTCAACTCGTGCATATGACTTTGTCATGAGTGCTCGCCATCCTTGGATTTCTCGTTGGGCGGGTCCGACTCGGGACGACCAGGATATCGTGGTCGAGAGTCTTTCCCAGATGGGACTGGAGGAGCTTATGCATAGGGATGTCGGCTCGTTGTCAGGTGGAGAGCGTCGCCGAGTAGAACTTGCCGCTACGTTGGCACAGAACGCGCAAACGATTCTGCTCGATGAGCCGGTCAATCATTTGGATCTTCACTATCAGATTAACCTGCTTCAAGGCGCATTGAAAAAGTGGCGTGCCGAGGGGCGTGCTGTCGTCATGGTCATGCATGATCTTAACCTTGCAATCAGATTCAGTGATCATTTGTTATGCCTCTGTGGTGATGGAAGCACCCTGCAGGGCGAGACATCTGCAGTCGCAACCACAGAAAATCTATCAACGCTGCTGCGATACCCCTTGCAAGAGTTGACGCTCGGCGACCGGTCGTTTTTTATTCCGGCTTAGCGAAAATCACTGAACGAGGCGTCGGCGAATTAACGCCACCGCAATCCAAGTGCAAGTCGCGCCGAATAGAAGTAATGCGCCGAGGTGTACAGCCAAGTTCTCAACGGGTGCTCCAACGACTATTGGTCTAATAATCGAAATCGCATGAGTCAGCGGGAGAAATTCTACGACCATTTGCACAGGCTCTGGCAGTGTTGTGATGGGATACCAGACGCCACATAAAATAAACATCGGCGTCATCACAAGCGTCATATAAAAATTAAAGTTTTCGTAAGCCTTAGCATAGGCGGTCACGATTAACCCAGGCGCTGCGAAGCAAAGCCCCGTCAGGAATATCACGGGTAGTGTAAAAATCGCTGTCCAATCATGAACAGCGCCCAGCATTGCTGCTACAGCGAGGATCGCGCTGCCGCTCACAAGACTTTTAGTGCCGCACCAAAGCAGTTCGCCCATGACAATATCGTCGACAGTGGCGGGTGTTGCGAGGATGGCTTCATAAGTCTGCTGGGGAACCATTCGGGTGTATACAGACCACATTGATTCCATACTGGCCACGTTCATTGCGGACCATGCGATAAAGCCTGAAGCGAGAAAGGTGAAATACGGTATGCCGTCAATCTCGCCAACAAATCGACCCAGGCCATAGCCAATGCCGATCAGGTACAGGAGTGGCTCGCCGAAGTGAAGTAAAAGACTCGCCGCCATCAGTCGTTTCCAGACCAGCGCGTTTCGTCGCCACACCGCCAATGCTTCTAATCGAAATTTTGGGGGATGGAGTTTGATCATCGTAATCCTCGACCGGTGAGCCGCAAGAACACATCTTCGAGTCCGGTTTTTCGATGAAGGGAGGTTAGACCTTGGAGTGATTCAGTCCACTCGAGGAGGCGAGATGTGTCGCTAGAATAGATGTAGAGGCTGTCGCCAGAGCGGTCGCATCGGAACGATTCGGGAAGATCGCGAGTAATTGCCAACGCAGCGTCGCCGCGAATTTCGACTACATCCGTCTCGCAGTGCTGCTTGATTAGGTCGACCGGGCTGCCCTGAGCCAGCAATCGTCCATGGTCAATGATAATCAGTTCGTCACAGAGTCTTTCTGCTTCCTCCATATAGTGGGTCGTCAGCAGGATTGTTTTACCAGACCGTTTCATTTGATGAACCAATGACCAGATCATATGCCGTGCCTGAGGGTCAAGTCCTGTTGTGGGCTCATCGAGAACCAATAATTCAGGGTCATTCACGAGCGCCCGTGCGAGCGTGAGGCGACGCTGCATGCCACCGGAAAGCGTGCTGATTCGACAATCGGCACGATCTGAAAGTTGGACCATTTCAAGCAATTCCGGAATGCGACTGACCAGGCGCTTTTGACTGAGACGGAAGTAACTTCCGTAAATTGACAAGTTTTCAGCGACCGTAAAATCGGGATCCAGGTTGTCCGCTTGTGGAACGATTCCGGTCTTTTGGCGAATTGATTTCAAATCGACATTGATGTCTTTTCCAAAAATCTCCAGAACGCCGCCGCTTCTCGGCGACTGCCCCAACAGCATCCGAAGCGTGGTTGTTTTTCCGGCTCCGTTTGGCCCTAAAATGCCGAAGCAACTTTGGGTTTTTATGTCGAAACTGAGTCGATCGACCGCCCTGAGATCCCCGAAATGCTTTTCGATACTTTCACAGTGGACTGTTGGACGATTTGGCCGCTGATTATCCATACACTATAAATTTTGAACGTTTGAACAAAAAAAATCAGATAAGCGTTGACGTCCCTTCAAGTTTTTAGCGTAACATCCAAAAAATCAGGAAAAATTTGACAGTCGCGAATCGGTTGTCGCGATTATTACTCAAAAATAAAAGTAAGGGTCGTTTGATTCGCGTCAGGGAGATGATCAGATATGAAACCAGAGGATAATGATATAAGAAAAAAATTTCTGGCGTGGCAATGTCTCGTCAGACAGCGTGCGATGCGAGTTGGCGATGGTCGGCCAACAGAGGGCATGCGCCCAAACGTATCTCTTGTGGACGGTCAAAATTTTTCGGAACCGGTTACCCTGTTGCTGATTCACGCTAGCCCGTCTGAGGATATTGCCCAGTTTCGGCATATGGCGTGAAAAACTCATGATCCTGCAGATCGATATAAAGCCGCTATTAAGTTTCTATCGTCGACGTATTAGCAACGAGCAAATGAATTTTCAGATCAGTTAACGGGCTCTTTAAGTCCCAACAGCCTGCTCGCGCGAGCATTGCGCGCGAGCGGCGCCTGTAGGCTTGATTTCACGCAGTTTGGCTCCCGATTTAAGATGGAGTGTCGCGTTGAACTTCTGAAACCGGATAGCGATTCTTACCAGGCGACCTATTGGCATAATGCCTTGTTTAATCCCCGGATTCCCCCTGATCTCACGGTTTTAGGTTTCACACCCAGATGGGATTCGGCAACGTTAGAAGAGGGTCTGCGGGCTAGCTAGATTAACGACCACGATGGCTGGCCCCAACTAAATCGTTTCGAGCTTGATCAAGGTGCTCATATATTGTGTCTAGGGCCGAATGCAGATCACGTTTTGCGATCATGTTAAATAGATGTCGATGATGAGCGTTATATTTTGAGATCCGATCG
>JADHSN010000116.1 GCA_016776875.1 Gammaproteobacteria bacterium
CGATTACCGTACGTCGCCCAGACACTAAGTCATCACTAAGATGACCCGCTCCGCACCCAATATCAAGCAGTCGTTGGCAACCGGGATTGATGAATTCCGAAATTGCATCAATCGGGGACATTACGGACGCTTCATGAGCGCTCTGACCTAAAGACATGCGTTAGCCAACACTTTGAAACTGCATCACCGCATCTACAGCGCATGCGCCTTTACCTTCGGGTAGCGCGAGCAACGGATTAATTTCCAGCGAAGCGAGTTGATGTTTATTGTTCTCCCAATAACTTGAAATCTTTTCTAGCGTGGATACAACTGCTCCATAATCCGCCGGATTCGAGGACCGATAGCCATTCAAAATCGGGCTAATCTTTAGATTGCCAACCGCCTCCTCGAGCGACTTTCGATCGGCGGGCAATAATACAACCTGTTGATCTTTTAGCAGCTCCGCATAGATGCCGCCACTTCCCACCAGCATCCACGGCCCAATGACAGGATCCTGATTGATTCCAACGATCAGTTCACACACAGCGCTCGCCACCATTTCTTCAACAAGGAGAAGTTCAAAGCGTGAAAAAAGCTCGAGCGCCCGATTTTCTAGTTCGTCAGAGTCGGAAATACCCACATAAACGGCTGCAACATCGCTCTTATGGATTAATTCAGCGCTGCACGCTTTCAGTACCATGGGAAATTCAATCGTTTCAGCAAAAGCCCGCAATTCTTCGAGATCCGAACATCTCTTGCCTCGCGGCACAGTGATTCCTGCCTTTGCCAAAAACTGCTTGGCCTCCCACTCGTCGATACGTTTTTTAGCTCGATCGTCTGAATTTGCCACCGGACCAGGGAGCAAATCACTTTTAGGCGGATTTTTCCAGAACTCCCCGATCGCCGCCGCAATCTCTGCGGCATCAAGGGCTTGGCGAATACCACACAAGGGAGCAATATTTGCTGACATCAGGTCAGAGGCAGTCGCCTCAGGAAGGCTTTCGGGAAGGCTCGCCAAAACAGCAGTCGGCATCTGGGTTTTTTGAGCCGCCCTACAGATCGCGTTCACTGCCGGCTCCCAGGTCTCAAGACTGCATCGATCAGCACGCGGAAAATCCAGCACAAGCATCGCGAGATCAAAGCGGCATTCGAGCATCGCGCTATAAGTATTGAAAAGATCTTCTTCCTTATTCCAGGCAAACGTATGATAGTCCAGCGGATTAGACACACTAACCAAAGGATGTACCGTCGCTGCGATTGATTGGTACTGGTGATCCGTTAGTTCAGGAAAATTAATCTTTCGGCCAATCGCCGTATCAGCCATCAGAGACGCTTCTCCGCCTGAGCAACTCATTGAGCACAAGCGGCCACCTTCTAAAGGGCCATGAACGTGCAAAATTTTTAGCGTCTCAATCAAGGTATCGAGGTCATGAGCTCGACCAATACCTAAACGCTTTAATAACGCATCTGCGACGTCATCTGAACCTGCCATTGCCGCCGTATGAGACTGCGCTATCTTCGCACCTTGATCGCTGGCCCCAGACTTAAGCGCAACAACCGGAATCTTTCGCTCTCGGGCAACACGCGTGACTCTCTCAAGAACCGGCACATCCTTAAATCCTTCGATGTAAAGGCCAATCGCGCTAACCCGTTCATCTCTCAAAAGCGTATCCAAAGCATCGCCCAGATCTGTCTGCGCCTGATTGCCAAGCGCAATCAGGTAAGCGATGGGGAGGCCACGTGCCTGCATCGTCAAATTGATGCCGATATTACTACTCTGACTCAGAATAGCCACTCCACGCTCAACTCGTTTACCCCCATGCTGATCAGGCCAAAGTAACGCACCATCCAAATAATTGATCACGCCATAACAGTTCGGACCGAGAAAGGGCATTGAACCCGCTGCACTCAACAACGCTGCATTCAATTGTTTTCCGTCATCAACTTCACTGAACCCGGAGGCATAACAGACCGCTCCTCCTGCACCCCGCGCGCTCAACTGCTCAACAATTTCTATCGTCAGGTTTCGATTAACCCCGATAAAACTTGCATCTGGCGACCGCGGCAACTCATCAATCCTTCGAAAACAGGGATAGCCCTCAACAACTTCGCGAGTGGGATGAACAGGCCAAATCTCTCCTGAGAACCCCATCCGACGACATTGACGGACAACCTCGTGCGCCTCGCGGCCACCAAAGACTGCGATGCTGGAGGGTTGAAGGAGGCGTTTGAGCGACAACGTGCTTAGGTCAAGTCCAGCGGGGTTTAAGCATATCGCGAGAAATAATGTGCCGCTGAATCTCGCTGGTCCCTTCCCAAATCCGCTCAACCCTCGCATCTCGCCAGATTCGCTCCAGAGGTAAATCGGACATCAAACCCATACCGCCATGAATCTGAATGGCTTCATCCGCGATAAAAGCCAGTGTTTCGGTCGTAAAAAGTTTAGCCATTGCATAATCTGAGTCAGTTGCCGTGCCCTGATCCGTCTTCCATGCGGCTTTAAATGTCAGAAGCTCGGCGGCCTCGAGCTTCAGCTTCATCTCTGCCAGTTTGAATCCAACCCCTTGAAAACGTCCGATAAACTGACCGAACTGTTGTCGCTCGGCCGCCCAATCTGTGGCGTGCTCGAGTGCACGATGAGCCCGGCCTAGGCACATCGCTGCGACCTGCAAACGAGTAGGTCCCAGCCAATCATTAGCCACATTAAATCCTTGATGCGGTGCGCCGAGCATTTGAGTTTTAGAAATCCGACAGTTATCAAAATTCAAAATACTGTTGTGATAGCCGCGATGCGAAACACTGTGATACCCGGGTCTAACCGAGAAACCTGGTGTTCCCTTATCAACCAGAAAAGCGCTGATCAACTTCCGCGGTCCCCGGGCTGACTCCTCCTCACCCGTTGCGGCAAACAAAATCACAAAGTCCGCAATATCCGCGTGACTGATGAAATGCTTGGTACCATTGATAACGTAATCATCCCCATCAACATCGGCCCGACATTGCATTGACCTCAAATCTGATCCGGCGCCTGGCTCTGTCATCGCAAGACAATCGGTTTTTTCTCCGCGGATGCATGGAAAAAGATAGTGATCTCTCTGCTCACCTACACAGGCTTGAAGAATATTACTTGGCCGCCCGACCAGGTATTGGAGCGCAAAATTCGCGCGACCTAATTCCCGCTCCACTAAAGAGAGCGACACACAATCCAACCCGCCGCCGCCCAAGTCTTCTGGCATATTTGCCGCATAGAAGCCCATCTCAATCGCGCGTTCGCGAATCTTTTGAGCGAGTTCGGGAGAAACCGAATCCGATTTTTCCACCTCTGCTTCATGAGGATAAAGTTCGTTTTCAGCAAAAGCCCGAGCGCTCTCAATCAACATCTCCTGTTCACTGCTTAGCGAGAATTCCATATGTTTGCCTGCTCAAATACTCAATTTGTAACCAATCTACTTTTCTTGCGCGTCGCGGATTCTTTTTTGATGCTCGTTGAAAACTCGACCGGCGCCAAGGTCTCTTTTCTGGAGCGACTCAATAATCCCGATCAACGCATCATCGCGAATCTGTTCCATTTCATCACTTCCCATATCTCCAGAAATGCTTTCGCACCCATCGTGCATCTTTCGAGTCAGCTCGTTGGTGATGGCGGGCGCTTCCAGCTTTGTCCAAGGAAAAAGAGAGGGATCAAAATGTTTGAGAAACTGTCCCATCCCGCCTGGCTGGGCAGCAAGATGGAAAATTTGGCAGGCCCCCCAAATAGCCCATCGTAATCCAGGACCATAGGCAATTGCGGCGTCGAGCTCTTCTGGTGTTGCAACATCGTCATTTACAAGGTGAAGAATTTCACGCCAAAGCGCCTCCTGCAACCGGTCGGACAAGAAACCGGGCACCTCTGAGCGAACTTTCAACGGATACATTCCAATAGATTTGTAAAACATCACCGCTCGATCAATATTTTCTAGACTCGTCTTTTTCCCGCCCAAAACCTCAACCAGCGGCAAGAGATAAACAGGATTAAAAGGATGGCCCACAATCACGCGCTCGGGATGCTTACATTGCGCCTGAAAATCTGTCGGCAAAAGACCAGAAGTGCTTGATGCAATCACAACATCAGGAGACGCAGCGGCATCAATCTGAGCGTGTAATTCAACCTTAAGGTCAATGCGCTCAGGCGCACTTTCTTGAATAAAATCCGACTGCGCAGCGACCGCCTCAACCGATTCACAAAAAACAAGTCGATCTTTTGATGCATCTGGAAATACGCCAGTACGCTCGAGGACCGGCCAGATTTGATCAAGTTTCTTTTTCAGCCTCGACTCAGCGCCCGGCTCCGGGTCAAAAGCATAAACATCCATTCCAACCGACAGCGCTCTTCCTGCCCAACCCGCACCAATGATGCCTGATCCAATAATTCCAAAACGCTCTACTTGATCCATATGCCTAAAACTCTCCTGACCGACTTCTTATCGTAAGCAGACAGTCTGCGCTTTTTTGAACCTTTCGGGGTTCACTCAATATAGCTCGTCATTTTGCGACAGAATGACGTCAAAAAGGAAGGGGCGCAGGGATATCAAGGATATCGCAACGCGACATCTAATTATGCAAAGGCGGGGTGCATAAAATGAGGTGCAGGAGCAGGTTCAGAATCATCATAGGTCACCGTCTCCCAGCAATTTGTTTTTTCAACGAGCTTGCGTAGGAGTCCGTTATTCAAACCATGTCCCGATTTATGAGCCGAAAACGTACCGATCAGTGGATACCCAAGCAGATATAGATCTCCGATTGCGTCGAGGATCTTGTGCTTTACGAACTCATCTCCATAACGTAAACCATCATCATTGATCACTCGATCATCGTCCAGCACGATGGCGTTATCAAGGCTACCGCCGCGGGCGAGTCCAGCTTCCCGAAGCGCCTCAACATCCTGCAAAAAGCCAAATGTTCTGGCCCGACTGACTTCTTTCGTAAACGAAGCCTTAGAAAGATCCACCGTCGCATGCTGCGCTGAAGACTTCATAGTCGGATGGTCGAAATCAATACTGAAACTCAATCGAAAACCGTCATAAGGCTCAAAACGAGCCCATTTATCCCCTTCCCGCACTTCAATACGATCTTTGATTCTAATGAACCGCTTGGCTTCAGACTGCATTTCAATCCCTGCTGACTGAATGAGGAAAACGAAAACCGCGGCGCTTCCATCCATAATCGGGACTTCGGTTGAATCGAGTTCAACAATGGCATTATCAATATGAAGACCTGCAAACGCGGCCATCAGGTGTTCGACGGTGGACACCCGCGTTCCTTGATACTCAAGAGTTGTGGAAAGTCGGGTATCACAAACATTCTCGAGCGACGCCGGAATATCAATTATGGGGTCAAGATCAACTCGGCGGAAAATGATCCCCGTGTCCGCGGGAGCGGGCTTAAGGGTGAGAAGCACCTTCTCCCCCGTGTGCAGACCCACCCCGGTGGCACCGATCACAGTTTTTAAAGTTCGTTGTCGAATCATCCAAGCCCAATCGCTGATATTTTTAAATTCTGCGACCGTGTCGCTAATCTAGATCAATTTTACACTCAAAAAATGCGGTTTGAGTGTATTTTGAAATTTTTTTACCCTTTTTTTTGCATATTTAATAATTCCACGATTATCTGTAAATTCCTGACCCCCTACTTTTACCTGCTCAGTCGGCTTGTCGCCGTAAAAATGCGGGTACATCAAGATACTCCATATCTACCGCTGCGTTTCCTTGCGAGTCAAAATCACCAGCAGATCTTGGACGACGCCTGATGACCGTCGGCTTATCGTAGTCTTCATAGTCAACAGGGTCGTGTACCGCCTCATCATTATCACTACTTTCGACCAGAGTCATTTGAGGCGCTTTCCGAATGCCCGTCGCAACCATCGTGACTCTGAGCTCACCCTCCATCGCCTCATCCAGAACAGTCCCGATTACAACAGTTCCATCCTCAGATGCGTACTCATTAACAATCTCACCCACCTGCGCAAACTCTTCTAATTCCATATCAGGTCCTGCTGACACATTCACTAAAAGGCCTTTTGCGCCATGAATATCCACTTCTTCTAGTAATGGGCTCGACACCGCGCCTCGCGCTGCCTCGATTGCACGATCTGATCCTGATGCAGTAGCTGAACCGATCATGGCCATGCCCATCTCTGACATCACGGTTTGAACATCGGCAAAGTCAACATTGATTAATCCAGGGCGCGTAATCAATTCAGAGATACCTTGCACTGCGTTGAATAAAACTTCATTCGCTTTACCAAAAGCGTCGAGCAACGTTACTTTGCCACCCATCACTTCGAGTATCCGCTCATTTGGAATGACAATTAATGAGTCAACCAACTCGCCAAGTTCTTTTATGCCATGTTCAGCCGCGGCAATTCGCTTCTTACCTTCAAACTGGAAAGGTCGGGTCACGACCGCCACCGTTAAAATTCCTTTTTCACGAGCGAGCTGGGCAATAACAGGTGCGGCGCCGGTACCGGTCCCGCCACCCATTCCTGCGGTGATGAAAACCATATCAGTTCCATCAAGCGCAGCGGCTATCTTGTCACGATCTTCCGTAGCCGCCTGGCGGCCAACTTCTGGGTTCGCGCCT
>JADHSN010000117.1 GCA_016776875.1 Gammaproteobacteria bacterium
GAAAGCAATGGCGTTGCTCGGGATGAGTATCGGAGCCTCATTTTTGCTCGCACTTATGGCAAGCCCATTCCTTGATCAGTGGATTGGGATGAGCGGTATATTTTGGTTAACCGCGGTACTTTCAATTCTTTCGATTGCGGTCGTCGGATTGTTTGTGCCGTCGCCCATGCGAAATGCCGCTGACCCCGGACTACAAGCGACAAAGCGTTATTTTTTAGAGGTGCTACGGGAAACTCAATTGCTTCGCCTTGATTTTGGGATCTTTATTCTGCATATGACGTTAACCGCGCTTTTTGTCGTCATTCCATTTTTGATAATAGAAGTGTTAGAAATCGGTCGAAACAGTCATTGGCGGGTCTACATACCGGTTTTGATCGCTTCGATTTTGCTGATGGCGCCGTTACTTATTTTGGGGATGAAGCGACAACGCACGATTGATGTTCTGCGATTGGCAATTGCTGTTTTAAGCCTCGGGTTTCTGATCTTATTTGCCGGCAGGACGACGGTGAGCGGCATTGTTGTTGGCCTGGGTGTATTTTTTATTGGCTTTAATTTGCTTGAAGCGATGCTGCCATCACTGTTAACCCGCATCGCACCGGGTTATGCAAAAGGAACGGCGTCCGGCATTTATAACACCTTTGAGTTTTTGGGGGTATTTATCGGCGGGGCGGTTGGGGGTTTGATGTTCGGGAGTTTTGGCGCCCCTGGTGTTTTTGTTTTCTGTCTGGCCTCAAGCTTGCTGTGGCTTGCTTTCAGCGTTTCTGGCCCAAAACCGGAGCTTCGCGATAGTGTCACTGTTTATATCGATCCGACTCAGAGCGACGGAACGAATGCGCTAGAGCGCGAGCTTCGTGGCCTGGCAGGTGTCGACAATGTAACCGTGCTGGTTGAAGAAAAGATTGCCTATATTCGGGTGGACGAGGAAAAATTTGAGCCCAAACAGCTTGAACGGATCGCTGGCGTCGCAAGTTCATCGCGCTGATCACCAATACAGAGCGGATAATTCGAATTGCGCTACAACGTTTCGGCTAGTTTTTGAAAATCATTAATCAGTTGGATGTCCTGAGCGTCATTTACGGGCTGCGGTTGAGAGGACAACTTCACGATAACAACCTGACGCGACGGGTTGGCATAAAGCCACTGCCCATGAATGCCAATTGCTAACAAGGCGCCGCCTGTCGCTTGTGTACGGTACCACTGGTTTCGATAATTACCATCTGGCAAAAGCGCTGAAAATTCACCTTGTTGCCAGGCTCCTTGATTTCCCGCGTTGAGGGTATCGTGAATCCACCGGTGCGAGATTGCATTTTCTGAGCGCTCTGAATCCACTTCAATTAAGGCTAGCCCAAGTCTGGCAAGATCGTGCGGGTGAACGCATATCCCGCCTGCAGACCGTGCGGTTCCCTCAGCGTCGACGGTGACATAGGCATCATGAGCGCATCCCAGCGGTTGCCAAATGTGATCGCCGAGGAGGCTCGCGTAGCGTTGACCCATGATGCGCTCGAGAACAAGACCAAGTAGATCAGAATTTGGTGACAGGTATCGAAACAGGGTGCCGTGGGTTTTTCCGTTGGATTTCAGCGCGAGCAGAAAAGGCGCAAGTCCTTTGAACGCCTTTGTTGAGGCGGTCGAAGGATTCCAGCCAGTCGCAGAGCGGTAGTCAGCAAACGTACCCGATTGGTCAAGGTAATCTTCATTAAAATCAATTTCGGCCTGCATATCGAGTAGATGTTGAATGTTGCAATTGGCGTATCCGCTGCGGTGACTCTCGGGCAGGTAGTCCTGAACCCGTTTTGTTGGATCAAGATATCCGAGGTCTTGAATCTTTCCAGCTAACATGCCGGTGATTGATTTGCTTACTGAAAAAACGATGTGAGGTTGATTGGATAAATAATATCCTGAGCGCCAATCACAAACTAAAACGCCATTTTTTATAATCACGAAAGCATCGGTGTCACTTGCGCTTAACCAATGATCTAAGTCCGATTGGCCGATGATGCTCGCCAGGTCGTTTGGGTTCAACGGTTGGAACTTGAGGTCCCGAGGCTGGCTCGACTTTCTGACGGCTTGGGTGCCGATAAATTCTCGGACGTTATGAAAAGAAAACTGGCTCTGCGGGCTTTCTCGCCAGTTGGCAAGCGATATCTCTTCTCTCGAGAGCGTGTGATTAGCCTCAGTCATTCTGGATATGAGGTCTCAGTCCCTTGCCTGCGAACCATGCGGGTGCAGCGGATTCGTATGCCATGCCGGCCTGAAAGACATCTTTATCGGTATAGGTGCGCCCGACAATTTGAATACTGGTCGGAACGCCATTGCTGGCACGTCCTGTCGGTACCGTCAGGACCGGGCAGCGACTTAAGGAGTTAAAGGGCGTGGTCATCGGCCAACCTAAAACTGGGTTAACGTTCTTACCGTTAATCATGAGCGTATCTTGCGAGTGGTCAAAGTCGGCATGCACGGCTGGCAGTGCATTGGTCGGACAGACAAGCACCTGATACTTTTCCAGCAAGGGGCCGACAGTTGCATACATCTCGTTAGCAACTTCCAGCGAGTGAAGAAATTCCGCGGCGGTTGATTTCTGTGCCTCTTCTGCCCATCGACGCACATAGTTTGTCATTTTATCGGCATGATCCTCAAGGTAAGTTCCCATGTACGCCCCAAAGATATGCTTCAGGTATGCCATGCCCGCGTCAAGCACTCGGTGATCCCAGCCGATATCAACTTCTTCGACCGTTGCGCCTAAGTCTCGAAATACATTCAGGGCATTCAGTGTGTTTTTCTGTACGTCAGGATCAACTTCAAAGAAGCCGAGATCCATCGAAAAGGCAATCTTCCAGTCTTTGATTGGTGGGTAGTCAGTTGGTAATCGCAGTTTGGGTCGGAGGCTTGCAATATCTTGTGGATGTGGGCCGCTCATGACGTTCTGCAGCGCGATGGCGTCGCTGACATTTCGTGCGAGTGGGCCGGTGTGGCAATAAAAATCCAGATTAAACGGCGGGTCGTCGGAGTTGCGGCCGTATGGAGGTTTGTAACCAACTAAGCCACAGCATCCGGCTGGATTTCTGATCGATCCCGCAATATCCGAGCCTGAAGCAATGGTGCTGGTGCCGGCGGCAAGCGAGGCCGCGGTACCGCCAGAGGAGCCGCCCGGTGTGAACTCCGGGTTCCAGGGATTCCGAGTGGCTCCCCACAGGCGGGACTGGGTACAAAAGGCGGCAGAAAATTCGGGGGTGGCAGTCCGAGCATGTATGATCCCGCCGGCTCGCATAATCCGCTCGTTGCCAACCGAGGTTCTGTCTGCGACGAAATCTTTCATGATCAGTGAGCCGCTCGATGTCGGTTTACCTTTAATGAAGCTCTCGTCCTTAATGCCGATGGGGAGTCCCTCAAGGGCTCTGGTGCGCTTGCCGGAGGCGTATTTTGCTTCTGCTTTTTTAGCCTTATCCATCGCTTCGTCAAAGTGGCGATAGGTGAAAGCGTTGATAACGGGCTCTACCTCTTCCGCCCGACGGATCAGCGCGTCCAGCAGTTCAACAGGCGAGAGTGTCTTATCTTTAAACCGCTTGATCGCATCGGTTGCCGGCAGGTAACAAAGATCTAGATCAGTCATGAGAAGCCGTCCTTAAAAAATTGGTGATCGCGTCAACGGCGAGCATATCGTCATGTTTGCGATCATTCGATACAAACTCCGGCCACGTTGATAAACGAGTGATAACCAGATCATGATCCAGATCAACATAGATCAGTTGTCCGAACACGCCGCGCGCCATCATAATCTGGCGCCCGACATCCCGAATCCAGAATTGGTTACGGTAACCGCCGCGATCTTTTCCAATGTTTTTATCGGATTCAAATAATTGTTCGTTCGCATTGAGGGTGTCCGAGATCCATTTGACCGGTACAATTTGGCGGCCGTTCGCGAAACCGTTTTGGCAGAGCATCTGACCAAATCTTGAGTAATCACGAAGGGTGGCATTAAATCCCCCATCTGCAAGTGGATACCCACCTGCGTCAACGGTAAAACATGCGCTTTCTTCGACACCGAGCGGCTGCCAGAGCTCCTCGCTGATGAGATCCGCAAGACGCGTTTGGGTGACCCGTTCCATGCAATGCGCAATGACATCCGTCTCGATTGAACGGTACTCAAACTTCTCGCCATGGGGTCGAACGATCTCTTTTAGACTCTGGATTTGATCCCACATGCAAGTGAAATGAGGGCCATCACCAGAGGGCAGTTTCCATCCTGACGCGATGTCAGTCGCAGCGATAGAGGCATTATCGGAATCAGTTGCCTCATAATCTTCGACATAGCGTACACCCGAGGTCATATCGAGCGCGTGTCGAAGCAACGCGTCTTTCCAGCCTGTCTCTGATAATTCGGGCAAGTAAGAAATAATCGGCGCATCGGGATCAAGCATTCCACGCTCGACCAGAATGCCAGCGACGGATGATGTGATTGATTTCGCCATTGACTGGGAAAGATGAAGTGTCCTCGGGTTCATCTCATTAAAGTAGCGCTCGTAGCAAAGACGACCGCGGTGGATAACCGTGATGCCATCCGCGCAGTTATCGGTCAGCCAGTCCAGAATCGTCGTCTCAATACCTAAACGATTGGTGAAACTCAAAGGATCAAGATCAATTTCTTTTTCGTCTAATTCCCAGATTGACCCCGACCCGCGCCAGACCTCCACGGTGGGCAGGATTTCCCTGATATGTTGAAACGACCATTGGTTCCACGGCGCGCGATCCCATAAGTTGCGCGGGACGCGCTGGTTTTTTGCTAGCGGTAATTTTTTCATTTCGTTGGGCACCAGAAAAAAGGGCCGCCAGATGGCGGCCCTAAAAACGCAGTTTTTATTTCTGCAGTTCAGTCCAGATTGCGGTGTACATTTTCTGCACCTCCGGAGAGCAGGTGGGATAAAACTTACCCGCACCAATGAACTCCTCGGGAACAACAACTTCGGGCGCAGTCGCCATATCTTCTGGCATGAATGCTTCTGATCCAACAATGCTGTTTGCATAGCGGGCAAATTCAGACATCAAGCCTGCATTTTCCGGCGCCATGATGAAGTTCATGAATGTTTTAGCTTCTTCAACATTTTTGGCGTCTTTCAATAATACGACCGCGTCAGCCCACAAGGAATAGCCTTCGACAGGATATCCGTATCGAACGTCAGGGTTTTTAAGACGTGCTCGGAACGCAGCACCATTCCAATATAGTGAGGCCGCAAGATCTCGTCCTGCGAATTTCTCAATTACACCGTAATCCATTGATTTCCACTTGGGCTTTGCTTCGACAAGTTTGTCGCGAACTTTTCTGAGCAGTTCTTTGTCTCCAGAGCACGCCTCACCCCCCAGATAGAGAAGGGCTGAACTGATGACATCGTTCATCTCAGGCGCCACATTAATCTTGCCAATCAACTCCTCAGGCGGATCCAGAATGATTCCGAAGGTGTTGATGTCACCGTTATAGACCGATGTATCAACCATCACGCCAACGCTTCCCCACTGCCACGGCGCACTATATTGACGACCTGGATCCCAGTCAGGATTGCGCCATTCTTTAGCAACGTTTTTAAAGTTCGGCATCTGATCGACCCGAGGGTTTGCGATCAAACCTTCAGAGACCCAGATGGGTAAATGACTATGTGATGGCACAGCAAGATCAAATCCATGACCACCAGCCCGTACTTTGGCCAGTGCTGTCTCGTTGGAATCATAGTCAGTGATTGTTACTTTGATGCCTGTCTCAGCTTCGAATTTTTCAATGAGTTTGGGGCTGGTGTAGTTGCCCCAGTTGTATAGATTCAACTCACCCGCTGCAAGCGCCAGACTACTGGCTGTCAGTGCGACTCCCGCAAGTAACGTTTGATACGCAAGCTTCATATTTCTCCTCCTTGGTTGTATTAGGCCGTTTTTTTACGGCTTAAGAAAAAAATCAGGGTCACCATAAGTACCGATATCCCGAGCAATACGGTCGAGATCGCATTGACCTCCGGTGTGATACTTCTTCTCAACTGACCCAGCATATAAGTTGGCAGTGTATCCTGACCCGCTGATTTTACAAACTCTGTGATCACGACATCATCGAGTGAAATCACAAATGCAAGCATAGCACCCGCGAATATTCCCGGGAGCATGAGCGGCAGCGTTATTCGTTTAAATGCTCGCCACGGTGTTGCGTAGAGGTCGGCCGCTGCCGTCTCAAGCACGCGATCCATTCCTTCTAATCTCGCCCGGATCGGTAAATATGCAAATGGAATACAAAAAGCACTGTGCGCAATAACCAAATACGCGTAGCCGTGATAGTTTGTTGCCTGCTTGATTAGCGCAAAAAGAATGAGTAGCGCAACGGCTGTCACAATTTCGGGCACAACAAGGGGCTGGTTGACCATTGCATAAATCGTGGTCTGACCCCGATAAGGGCGTGTTCGGGTGGTCGCGAGCGCCACCATGGTGGCGAGAACGGTGGCGACGATAGAGGCAATCGTGGCAATAACAATAGAACGGATGGCGGCGCTTTGTACCAGCTGGTTTTCCCAGGCGGCCTGGTACCATCTTAGGGAGAACCCTTCCCAT
>JADHSN010000118.1 GCA_016776875.1 Gammaproteobacteria bacterium
GTAATGACTCTAGCTGAACTCAATATTGGTGCAGTTTTGCCGGAGATCTTGGTCTCCTCGATGGCCTGTTTTATTCTTTTGGTCGAGTTGGTCACAAAGCCGCATAAATCTTGCGCGCTCGCCTGGCCGCTAACAGCTGTTTCTTTGCTCGGGGCCGGCTATCTTTCGCTGGAGCAATTGGCGGATCCGCTCGGATCAGCCTTAAATGGTCTTGTGATTCAAGACGGTGTTTCCGCTGTGTTGCGGGCCACGACGTGTCTGGCAGCAGTTGTGGTCCTGTTCTATTCGAGGGCGTATAGCCAGGAGCGAGGTCTCTGGCGGGTGGAGTATCTGGTGCTGGCTCTGTTCGGTGTAGTTGGCATGATGACAATGATAGGTTCGGCTCACCTCTTGACACTTTATGTGGGAATTGAGCTGCTCGCGCTTTGCCTTTACGGAATGATCGCGATGCAACGTGACTCAGTCGCAGCCGCAGAAGCGGCAATGAAATATTTTATTCTCGGCGCGCTTGCGTCTGGGCTGTTGTTATACGGGATGTCGTTGCTATACGGCCTTACCGGTTCCCTTTCTTTGAATCAAATTTCAGATTCCACATTGACCCACCTAGATCCCTCGAGCCTTCCTTTAACCCTCGCGGTAGTGATGGTCATTGCAGGGCTATTATTCAAACTTGGAGCCGTTCCTTTTCACATGTGGGTGCCGGATGTTTATGAGGGTTCGGCGACGAGCACAACGTTATATCTCTCTGCGGTACCAAAGCTCGCCGCCTTTGCGATCTTGCTTCGACTGTTGATTTCGGGTCTTGGGGGTTGGCTTGAGATTTGGCAGGACGTCATCTTGGTTGCTGCAGTTCTGTCTATTGGGCTTGGAAATATCATTGCCATTGCGCAATCGAACATTAAGAGAATGTTTGCCTATTCCACAATTTCCCATATGGGTTTTCTGTTGCTTGGTTTCTCGACGGCGGGGGAGCTCGGTCTTTCTGCAGCGATGATGTATACACTGATCTACATGTTTACGACGCTGGTGGCTTTTGGTGTGGTGCTTGCCCTAAGTCGGCCGGGGTTTGAGTGCGACCAATTGGATGATCTTCGCGGGCTGAATCGGCGGAATCCTCTTCTTGCATTGATGATGCTGGTGGCCATGTTTTCTTTAGCGGGAATACCGCCCACGGCAGGATTCTTCGCGAAACTATTCGTTCTCGAAGCCGCGCTCGAAGCAGGCTTTATTGAAATTGTTGTGGTCGCGGTACTGTTTGCGGTTGTGGGTGCGTTTTATTATTTAAGAATTGTTAAGTTGATGTATTTCGATGACCCCTCGCCGCATTTGCTGAGCGCATCATCATATGGATATCGACCCGTGGTCGGTTGGGCATTGGGTATTAACGCGTTGTTGGTGGTCGTGATGATTCCTTGGATGGGCAACATTTTGAACTGGATCGTTGCTTCATTATAAGTACGGGGGTTCAAGCTGTTTCCGGTTCATTTTTTGCGTGAATTAAAGGGCTTTTCTGAGTAGTGACATGCGCGAAAAATAGGATTTCGTGGTAAAATCAAAGTCTGAATTAGAGCGCTATTAATCGCGGGTAACTCCTCTAGCGCTTCTCCAAATCACCTTTTTAGTTTGACACGACTTTAGGGAGTCGCTTGAGTCTTATGGATGAAATAGCCAGAGAAACCCTCCCTGCAAACCTTGAGCAGGAGATGCGCAAGTCGTATCTAGATTATGCGATGAGCGTTATTGTGGGTCGGGCGCTTCCAGACGTAAGAGATGGTCTCAAGCCCGTTCATCGAAGAGTCTTATTTGCCATGTCTGAGCTTGGCAATGACTGGAACAAAGCCTATAAAAAATCGGCCCGAGTCGTCGGCGACGTTATTGGTAAGTATCATCCTCACGGTGATTCAGCCGTTTATGACGCGATCGTAAGACTTGCTCAGCCGTTCTCATTGCGATATCCCCTTGTCGACGGGCAGGGTAACTTTGGGTCAGTCGATGGTGATGCGCCTGCGGCGATGCGATATACGGAAATTCGGCTTGATAAAATTGCCCACGAACTCCTTGGCGATCTTGACCGCGAAACGGTTGATTTTGTTCCAAATTATGATGAAACCGAGCACCAGCCCTCGGTTTTGCCTGCCCGCTTTCCAAATCTCTTGGTCAATGGGTCTGCCGGCATTGCGGTCGGTATGGCGACCAATATTCCGCCACACAATCTTACCGAGGCAATCGATGGCTGTTTAACCCTAATCGATGATCCAAAAGTTTCTCTGGAAAAACTGTTGGAAATTATCCCAGGACCTGATTTTCCAACCAGTGGCATCATTAACGGGAGTCGAGGTATTCGGGATGCGTATCGGACAGGTCGAGGCAAGATTTATGTTCGCGCCAGGGTAATTACGGAGGACATGCCGGGGAATGACCGCTATGCGTTGATCGCAACCGAGTTGCCGTATCAGGTCAACAAAGCGAGGCTCCTGGAAAAGATCGCGGAGTTGGTTAGAGAAAAACGCTTAGAGGGGATATCAGGCTTACGAGATGAATCGGACAAGTCCGGCATGCGAGTCGTTATTGAACTGAAGCGCGGCGAGAACCCCGAAGTTATCCTGAACAACCTGTATAAGCACACGCAGATGCAGACCGTGTTCGGCATCAATCTGGTTGCGCTGAGAAACAATCAACCGAGACTTTTTACGCTAATTGAGCTTCTCGAAGACTTTATTCGTCATCGTCGTGAGGTCGTTACCCGCCGAACACTTTTCGACCTGAAGAAGGCCCGCGCCCGTGCTCATTTGCTGGAAGGACTCGCTGTCGCGTTAGCCAATATAGATCCTGTGATTGAATTGATTAAGAAGTCGACGAGTCCAGCCGAAGCAAAAGCGGGGCTTCTGGCGCGAGCGTGGGAGTCTCACGTCGTAGATCAGATGCTTGAAGCCTCTCGACTTCAGGAAGGTTCGTTTGAGAAATCGGCAGATGAATATGGCATGAGTGAAGACGGGTACCGCTTATCGCCATTGCAGGCCCAAGCAATCCTTGATCTACGTCTTCATCGTCTGACCGGGCTTGAGCAGGAAAAGATTCGGGAGGAATACGTAGAGGTTCTAAAACGGATTCGGGAATTCCTGGACATTTTAGAAAGTCCTGATCGATTGATGGAGGTTATTCGTGCTGAGTTAGTTGATATCAAAGCACGTTATGGAGACTCGCGGCGAACTGAAATCAACGATCTGCACGAAGACCTAGAAGACGAAGATTTAATTACCCCCGAAGACCGGGTGGTCACGTTATCTCACGAAGGGTACGTCAAGTCCCAGCCTGTTTCGGATTATCACGCTCAAAAGCGGGGCGGCAAAGGTAGGGTAGCTACTCGGACTAAGGAAGAAGATTTTGTAAAACGGTTATTCGTTGCCAACACTCACGATACGGTAATGTGTTTTTCAAATCTTGGAAAGGTTTATTGGCTGAAGGTTTATCAATTTCCAGTCGCGGGACCTCAAGCGCGTGGCCGGCCTATTATCAATCTTTTACCGCTGTCCGAGTCCGAACGTATTACGGCACTATTGCCCATCAATAAAAGTAATACAGAAGGTTTTGTCTGTATGGTGACTCGCCGCGGAGTCGTTAAGAAATGCGAAATCGGTAAGTTTTCAAGGCCTCGCTCGATTGGTTTAATCGCGGTTGATCTCGGTGAGGATGATGAGTTGGTCGAAGTTGCGCTGACGACAGGTCACTCGGATATCATGTTGTTCACCTCCGGAGGGAAAGCAATCCGCTTCTCCGAGTCGCAGGTTCGACAGATGGGAAGGACAGCGCGTGGTGTCCGAGGCGTCAACATGAAACATGGCCATGAAGTCATTTCAATGTTAATTTTTAATAAGGATAGTGACGACGAGACTGTGCTGGTCGCAACTGAAAATGGGTTTGGAAAGCGGTCGGAATTGAACGAGTTCCCGCTAAAAAACCGCGGTGGCCAGGGAGTGATCGCGATTAAGGTTAGCGGGCGAAACGGGTCGCTTATTGGAGCCGATCGTGTCATCAAGGGCGATGATTTAATGCTGATTACCGGTAGCGGTCGGCTGGTGCGCACTCGCACCGAAGAAATACCGGTTGTGGGGCGCAATACCCAAGGCGTTCGTTTGATTCGGCTGGATGATCAAGAAAACCTGGTGAGTATAGGTAAAGTCATCGACTCGGGTGAAGCACTGGATTCGGTTGAGTAACCAATTTCCAACCCTTTAAGCATCATCTACGGGTAGACTTTGCAAAGATACTTTTAACAAGGCGGGCGTCATTGACGCCTTGGTCCGTTAGCGAAATGTCGAAGAATAAAGAGTTAGAGCCGCTTCGTCATCAGATCGATGAGATCGATGAGAAGTTATTGAACCTGATTAATGACCGGGTGCGGTTGGCTTCGGAAATCGGGTCTCGAAAAACGGGTCTCGGCGCACCTGTTTATCGCCCCGAACGCGAGGTCCAAATACTCGAACGCCTGATTAAATCCAGTCAGGGCCCGCTTTCGGAAGACGCAATCAAGGCTATTTTTCGAGAGATCATCTCTGCAGCGAGAGGTGTTGAGGCATCACTAACGGTTGCGGTGTTAGGCCCAAAGGGAACGTTTACTGAACAGGCCGCTTATAAAGTATTCGGACAGCAGATCGATGTTGTTCCCGCGTCAAGCATAAAGGAAGTTTTTCGACTGACTGAAACCGGTGCGGCCCACTTCGGAGTCGTGCCAGTCGAAAATTCGACCGAAGGCGGGGTCAACGCGACACTTGACCTTATGCTGGAAACCGAGCTGACGATATGTAACGAAGTTGATCTGAGAGTCTCCCATTGCTTGTTGGCCCATGCCGATGCCAAAAAACCAGAAACCATAGCAGGCCATGAGCAAGCGCTTGCCCAATGTCGGGGTTGGTTGGCGGAAAATTTTCCCCAACTAGACCAGGTTGCAACATCCAGCACGGCAGACGCCGCAAGGGCTGCGGCAGACGATTCCACGATTCTCGCCGTGGCCTCGGAACTCGCTGGTCGCGTATACGGTCTAGAAATCCGGGCCCGTGAAATTGAAGATGTTCCGGGTAATACCACCCGCTTCCTCGTGATCTCAAAGCAAACCGCGGAACCGAGTGGACGGGACAAGACCAGCATCGCGGTTGCCAATCCCGATCAGTCCGGGGCGCTACTTAGACTGCTTGAACCGTTTGCCGATTCGAAAATTAGTATGACCCGAATCGAGTCTCGTCCAATGCGCCCTCAGCTTTGGCGTTATGTCTTCTTTATTGATATTGAAGGTCATATTGAGGACTCATCAGTTTCTGAAGCGGTTGAGCGAATAAAAGGAGAGTCAGCTTTTTTTAAACTTTTGGGTTCTTACCCGCGCAGCATATGATGACAGAATCAATCCTCCATCAACTCGTTGCGACCGGTGTCCGGGACTTACAACCCTACCAGCCGGGCAAGCCGGTAGAGGAGTTAGAGCGTGAATTAGGCGTCAGCGAAATCATCAAACTGGCCTCTAACGAGAATCCCAGAGGGGCGAGCCCGCGTGTTGAGAGCATGTTGAAAGAATGCGCGAGCGATCTAGCTCGGTACCCCGACGGTTCCGGCTTTAAGCTTAAGAAAGAATTGTCAGCGAAATTGAATGTACTGCCGTCACAGATCACGTTGGGTAACGGGTCCAACGACGTGCTCGATATTATTACGCGATGCTTTGTGGAATCAGGTCAGGGCGTTGTGATTTCTGAACATGCATTTGCGGTCTATGGATTAGCGGCAAAATCAGTAGACGCGGACCTATCGATTGTGCCGGCAATCGATTTTGGGCATGACTTAGAGGCGATGCGCGAGGCAATCAACTCGAATACCAAGCTCGTGTTTGTCGCAAATCCTAATAATCCAACCGGGACCTACGTAGGTGAGAACCAAATTGAGGCATTTCTTTCCGATCTTCCTGATCATGTCATTACAGTGCTGGACGAAGCCTATTTTGAATACGTGAGACCACTTGGTGTGAATGATTATCCAGATGGCGTTTCTCTGTTGACGCGCTATCCAAATCTTATCGTCACCAGAACGTTTTCCAAGGCTTATGGTTTAGCCGCCTTACGAGTAGGTTATGCCATTGCAACGCCTGTAATTACTGAGATACTTAATCGAGTGCGACCACCATTTAATGTCAACGCAATGGGCCTTGCAGCGGCGGAAGCCGCGCTTTCAGATTCAGATTTCATTTCCCAATGCGTGACGGAGAACGCCGAGCAACTCTTGCAAATGAACCAGGCTTTTGTTGATCTTGGTTTATCGACAATTCCCTCGGTGGCCAATTTTATTTGTGTTCAAGTAGGCGCTCACGCATCAAAAATATATGAATTAATGCTGGCTCAGGGCGTGATCGTCCGGCCGATTGGGAATTATGGCCTCCCCGAACATCTCAGGATCACGGTCGGATT
>JADHSN010000119.1 GCA_016776875.1 Gammaproteobacteria bacterium
CGGCCGATTGGGAATTATGGCCTCCCCGAACATCTCAGGATCACGGTCGGATTGCCGTCTGAAAACCAAAAAGTCATATCGAGCTTAAGCAAAACGATTAGTCACTTGGCAGACGCCTAAAATGTCGACATCGTCTATTTCGCCGCTGATCGACAGACTGACTGTTATTGGAGTCGGACTCATCGGAGGGTCAGTTGCCAGCGCATTAAAGGCGCGGGGCTTAGTCGGTCATGTCGTGGGTTGCGCCCGTAGTGCGCAGACGCTTGATTTGGCAATGGAGCGCGGACTCATTGATTCGGGTACGACGCATGTGGGGGAAGCGGCATCTAACGCCGATGTAGTGCTTTTAGCTACTCCGGTCGGCACCATGAGAAATTTACTACCCCAGGTGGGCGAAGCGCTTCAAACTGGAGCGGTCGTGACCGATGCGGGTAGCACCAAACAGCGCGTTGTCGATATTGCCCGGGATGTGTTAGCTGATCGATTTGAATATTTCGTTCCGGGTCATCCGGTTGCGGGTAGTGAGTCGAGTGGTCCAGCCGCAGCGCGTTCTGACCTTTTCGTTGATCATTGGACGGTTCTTACGCCAACGGCAGAGACGAACTCTGCCTCTATTCAAAAAGTAACGCAACTATGGGAGCAAATCGGCTCAAAGATCAAAATTATGAAAGCGGACACTCATGATCGTGTTCTTGGCATGACCAGTCATCTCCCTCATATCGTCGCATACGCGTTGGTGTCTCAACTTGCACAGCAGGTTGACCAAGACGATTGCCTGGCTTTAGCGGCAGGCGGGTTTTTTGATATTACCCGAGTCGCCGGTAGTGATCCTGTCATGTGGCGGGATATTTGTCTTGATAATAAAGAGGTTACCGTTGAACTGATTAATACTTATCAAACGATTCTTGACCAGATTAAGAAGTCGGTTACGGAAACCGACGGAGAATCTTTAGAGGGGCTGTTCAAGGCCGCAAAGTTGCTTCGAAACCGCCTTGAAACTATCAAGATCGAATCGAAACATTAATTAGCCAATATGACTTATTTAGTGTCTAAGCCATCGTCCGCCCTTATTTCAGAGGCGACAATCCCCGGGGACAAGTCAATCAGTCACCGGGCGATTATGTTTGGTGCAATCGCCGAGGGGCAAACCCGAATCGAGGGAATTCTGGAAGGCGAGGACGTGCTCGCAACCTTAAACGCGTTTGAGTTAATGGGGGTCGGAGTGGATCGACCTTGTCCCGGAGTCGTGACAGTCGAAGGAGTGGGTAAATACGGCCTTAGCGAGCCGGTTCGACCGCTTGATCTTGGAAACTCGGGCACTTCGATGAGGTTGTTGACCGGGCTACTGGCGGGTCAGAGATTCGACACCGTGTTGACGGGCGATGAGTCACTTAAAAGTCGCCCGATGGGGAGAGTGATTGAGCCCCTTTCCGAAATGGGTGCTGACATTGAAAGCCAAGATAATTGCGCGCCATTACTTATAAAAGGTTGTTCGGAATTACAAGGAATTCAATATGTGCTCCCGGTAGCAAGTGCACAAGTAAAGTCCGCGGTGATGCTGGCAGGGTTATATGCCTCAGGCGAGACATCAATTGTTGAGCCGGTAGCGTCACGCGATCACACCGAAAGGATGTTGCGCGCGTTTTCGCAAAAGCGTTCAGAAGGGAGTAAGGCCCTTCGGATATCGGGGGATGAGAAACTTGTTGGGCAGATTGTCCGTGTCCCATCAGATATCTCTTCTGCTGCCTTTTTTATTGTCGGCGCCTGCCTGCTGCCGGGAAGTGAATTAGTTTTAAAACGAATCGGTATCAATCCAACTCGAGACGCCGTACTGAGAATCCTGACGCAAATGGGCGCAAAAATTAGCCGGTCTGATATTCAAGACTTTACCAATGAACCGGTTTGCGATCTTGTCGTTCATTCATCTGAGCTGTATGGGATCGATATATCTATTCAGGACGTTGCGGGCGCGATCGACGAATTCCCAATCATTGCGGTTGCCGCGGCGGCTGCCACCGGAATCACTCGTATAAGAGGCGCGGCGGAATTAAGGGTCAAGGAGTCTGACAGGATTACGGCGATGGTGAATGGGCTATGCGCTCTTGGAATTGAAGCTTCCGAAACGCCTGATGGAATGGATATTACCGGCGGTCAAATAAAGGGCGGCCAAGTAGATAGTTATGGTGACCATCGAATCGCAATGGCGTTCGCGGTGGCAGGCGGAATCGCAAGTGCGGAAATCAAAATCTGTGATGCGGACAATATTGCAACGTCTTTTCCAGATTTCGTCGAGATTGCCAATCAAATCGGGTTAAATATTTCAGAATCGGATTCAATGGAAAATGTCTGACCATGATCCTGTCATTACGATCGATGGCCCGAGCGGAACAGGAAAAGGCACGGTTGGGTTGTTATTAGCTCATAAACTTGGTTGGCACATCCTTGATAGCGGTGCTTTTTATAGGGCGTTTGCCCATATTGCACACGAGAAACAGATTCTTCCCGATCAGATTGATCAACTCCAGCGGGTTGGGGATCAGCTTGATGTTCAGTTCGAGGTCAAAACAGACGAAATTCGAATCTGGGTCGGGGGTCGGGATATTACCGGCGCGATTAGAAGTGAGGAGGGCGGGCGTTTTGCGTCGATTTATGCAGCGATCCCGGAAGTTCGACAGGCGCTATTGGCTCGACAACGGGAAACCCGACGGCCGCCAGGTCTTGTCGCTGACGGGCGGGATTTAGGATCGGTCGTTTTTCCTGATGCCGTGTTGAAGATTTTCTTAACAGCAACCCCCAAAGTCAGGGCAGAAAGGCGTTATAAGCAGTTGAAGGACAAGGGTTTTGATGTTAATCTCCCGCGCCTCGAAAAAGAGATTGCGGCGAGAGATTATCAGGATACCCATAGGACAATATCCCCGTTAATGCCTGCGAGCGACGCCGTCGAAATTGACACGTCGGAAATTACGCGGGAACAAGTTCTCGATGAGATTGTGACCTTGTTAGGCGCCCGACAGTATTGATTAAGTTGGTTTTAAGAGGAGACTGGTCTTCCAGTTAAAATTCACCCCTAACCTTGCCATTTTGTATAAGGCTTCCTACCAAAAAAATGTCAGAAAACTTTGAACAACTCCTTGAAGAGAGTTTTAAAAACTCCGTAATGCAGACCGGCGCTGTGATTGTCGCCGAAGTCGTCGATTTAAACAGCGATTACATTATCGTCAACGCGGGCCTCAAGTCCGAGTCTGAGATTCCAGCCACACAATTTCGCGACGCGGATGGTTCAGTCTCTATCCAAATTGGAGATCAAGTCGAAGTTGCAATCGAAGCTCTGGAGGATGGTTTTGGAAATACACGCCTGTCCCGAGAGAGAGCGCGAAGGGTAAAGTCTTGGGAAGCGCTAAAAACGGCGTTTGATAGTGAAGCTATTGTGACTGGTTTTCTGACCGGTAAAGTGAAGGGCGGCTTTACGATCTCGCTCGACGAGGTCCGTGCATTTCTGCCGGGTTCATTGGCGGATGTGCGACCCGTAACGGATTCGGCTTACCTCGAAAATCGCGAGCTTGAATTTAAGGTGATTAAGCTAGATCAGGCGAGAAACAACGTCGTTGTGTCGCGCCGAGCTGTGGTTGAACAGGAGATGCAGGAAGAACGAAGTGAGTTGCTCAAGAATCTTGAAGAAGGCCAAGTGGTGACCGGCATTGTCAAAAACCTGACCGATTATGGCGCGTTTGTGAATTTGGGCGGACTCGATGGACTACTCCATATCACGGATATTGCCTGGAAAAGGGTTAAGCATCCTTCTGAAGCGCTTAATGTTGGAGATGAGGTCACTGTTCGAGTCCTGAAATTCGACCGGGAGCGTAATCGAGTCTCTCTTGGTATGAAACAACTTGGCGAGGATCCGTGGTCAGATATCGCAAGACGTTATTCGGAAAAGACGCGAATTTTTGGCAAGGTTACAAATATCACCGATTACGGTGCATTTGTGGAACTTGAGGAAGGCGTTGAAGGCCTTGTTCACGTTTCTGAAATGGACTGGACCAATAAGAATGTCCATCCTAATAAAATCTGCCATCTTGGGGACGAAGTCGAGGTGATGGTGCTTGAAGTTGATTCAGAGCGCCGTCGAATTTCTCTCGGAATGAAACAGTGTTCGGGTAACCCATGGGACGAGTTTGCGGCGGCTCATCAGCGAAACGATAAGATAACTGGCGAAATCAAGTCAATCACTGATTTCGGAGTATTCATTGGTCTTGAAGGCGGTATTGATGGACTCATCCATCTGAGCGATTTGTCGTGGGATCGAGAGGGTGAAGATGCGGTTCGTGATTTTCAAAAGGGCGATCAGATTACAGCGATTGTGCTCTCTGTGGATCCCGAGCGGGAGAGAATCTCCCTGGGCGTTAAACAAGCTTTAGAGGATCCATTTAGTGCCTTTGTTGGGGGTCATTCCAAGGGCGCATCCGTTAAAGGGAAAGTAACTAGCGTAGACGCAAAGGGCGCGGTCGTCGACCTTGGGGATGGCGTTGAGGGTTATCTCCGCGCAACGGAACTGTCGAGGGATTATGTTGAAGATGCTCGCTCCGTTCTAAGTGTTGATGCCGAGGTTGAAGCCAAAATTAGCAGTATTGATCGAAAAACGCGACGAATCACGTTATCCATCAAAGCCCTAGATGCTGAGGTCGAAGGTCAAACTGTCCAGCAGTACAGTGGCCAAGCGACCCTTCGCACCTCTCTTGGCGATAAACTCAAAGAAGAACTAAACAAGCAAGACGGCTAGGACCTTAATAGAGATGCTCGAACAGGCGATCCGATGACTACGATGACGAAGTCTGAACTGATCGAGCGCCTTTGTCTTGATCAGTCTCATTTGCCGCCGCGGGACGTTGAGTTTGCGGTAAACACCGTTCTCGATCGGATGCGCCAGGCGTTGATCGCCGGGGATAGAATCGAGATCCGTGGTTTTGGCAGTATTGGACTTCGTTATCGAATGCCACGAAGTGGTCGTAACCCTAAGACCGGTGATTCGGTTGATGTCCCCGGAAAGTATGTACCACACTTTAAGCCGGGTAGACTGCTCCGCGAACGAGTCAACCAGCATAGTTCGTTACCCAAAAACCATACGCCAAACAGCGACGATAGTTAAATATCGTCGCTGTTTGCCCTTCCTTGATTGATCCCGATGCGCTTTATTAAGAAGGCAGTCTTTTACGTCGCGTTATTTTTGATTGTGATTTTTGGTATGACTTTTGCGGCCAAAAACCCTCAAGAGGTGACACTGGTCTACTTCAATTTCTTATGGGAAGGCAAGATCGTGTTTGCCTTGTTGGTAGCGTTGCTATGCGGTTTTTTCTTGGGTGCTGTGCCAACAGTGCTTGCATTTTTTTTGGGCCACCGCGCTAATCGCTCGAGGAATAAAAGCCCTGATATTAGGTAACCAACGGACTGGATAGATAAGCTGTTAGTTCAGACCTGTTTGTCTAACGCGTTAGCCTGGACCGACTTTTCTTGTCGGTGTCGCTCGTTTTACCCCGTCGTGTCGGTGGATTCGTAGCCATATCCTTACCCAGCCGAGCAGTGACTTATTTACATTGCCGACTTGCGGCAGGGTTGTCAAAGTGTTGATGGCTGCAATCGTGCAGTCTAATCAATCATCTACATGGAGCGTAGAAAATGAAAACATCTCAATTCAAAAACACCGCTAGACTTCTTTTCCTTCTCGGTTCGTTATCCGGGTCCGTAGCAAATGCAGGACCGGTCAACATAAATACGGCATCTGCTGAAGTATTGGCTGAAAATATTGTGGGCGTTGGCCCTATCTTGGCGGATCAAATTATCGCGTACCGACTCGCTATTGGCGGTTTTTCACACGTTGATGAGTTACTTGAGGTTCCCGGAATTGGCGAGAAAACCATTCAAAATAACATCGAAAACATCGTGATCGATGGAAAGTTGCCGCAAAACTGATAAAATTAGGATCTATTGGAAAAGAGGGGTGTCGATTAGGCACCCTTCTTTTTTGCGCGCCTTTAGTTGAAACACAAACGCGAAGAGACGACACCTGAATCAAATGAAAGTTACGATTGTCGGAACCGGTTATGTAGGTCTTGTTTCCGGCACCTGTCTCGCAGATGTTGGTAATCAGGTGCTTTGCATTGATGCCGACGAGAAAAAGATTCGGGGCCTTCAAGATGGCCTCATTCCAATTTATGAGCCTGGACTGGAAAGTCTTGTTCTTTCGAATGTTGAATCCGGTAGGCTTCGTTTCTCCAACAACCTACACGATGGCGTTGATCATGGAGATGTCATTTTTATAGCGGTTGGCACACCTCCAGGGGAGGATGGCTCAGCTGACTTGCAGCATGTGCTGGCCGTTGCTGAGGGTATCGGTGACGCGCTCATGGAATTTAAAGTCATCGTTAATAAGTCAACGGTTCC
>JADHSN010000011.1 GCA_016776875.1 Gammaproteobacteria bacterium
TTAATTGCAGGATCGTAATGCCGCCAAAAAGCATGGCTCCTAGCAGAACCCGGCTGGGGCGCCAGCTGGCAAAAACCACGAGTGCGAGGGCAATCCAACCTCGTCCGGCACTCATATTCTCGGCCCAAAGCGGCGTGTAAGCCAACGAAAGGTATGCGCCGCCCAGGCCTGCCATTGCGCCCCCGAAAGCCACTGCAGCGTAACGGATGGCAATCACCGGATATCCGATTGCATGAGCGGAATAGTCAGAATCACCAACCGCTCTCAATACCATTCCGGCTCGGGTTCGACGTAAGAACCAAGCAGTTAGACCCAAAATCCCAATCGCAAGATAAATGAGCGGGTCATGCCCAAATAGAATTCTTCCCACAATAGGTAGATCGGTTAATACAGGGATATAGATAGGCTCTATTTGCTCGATTGTTTTGCCAACATATTCAAGGCCAAAAAGTGCGGACAGCCCGGTTCCAAAAATAGTGAGAGCTAAGCCTGTTGCGACCTGATTCGAAAGAAGGGATAGCGTTAGAAAGCCAAATATCAAGGATGCAAAGATGCCGGCAAGCGCCCCGGCAAAGACACCCAGCATCGGCGCGCCTGTGACTGTGACGGCCGCAAACCCGAACACGGCACCGATGAGCATCATACCTTCAACGCCAAGATTCAGTACACCCGACTTTTCACAAATCAGCTCCCCGGTTGCAGCAAAGATGAGAGGCGTGGCAGCGGTCATGATGGTCATGATCGATGCAATAATTAATTCGGTCATGTTGCGTTCTTCGAGATGGTGATTCGTGTCAGTCGATAGCGAGTGAGTAGATCAAAAGCCAAAAGATAAAAAAGAATAATGCCCTGAAATAAACCGGTTACGGCTTTGGGCAGGCCAGCTGAAATTTGAGCGCCTTCACCCCCAATATAGGTGACCGCAATTGCGATGCCGGCAAGCAGCGCACCGACGGGATGCAATCGCCCAAGGAACGCAACAATAATCGCGGTAAAGCCATAGCCAGGGGAGATTTTTGGGACAAGTTGTCCGATTGTTGAGCTGGCCTCAATGACGCCCGCGAGTCCGGCTAAGCCACCGCCGATCATGAGCGTCACCCAAATCATTCGTTTTTCGCCGATGCCAGCATGACGGGCCGCGAGTGGTGCGGAGCCGAAGACTTGGATCTGAAATCCGAATTGGGTCTTTGCGAGAGCGAACCACACCAGCAAAGGCACCACAATAGCGATGATGGTGCCAAGATGAATCCGGTATCCTGCAAAAAAGACCGGCAGAAGCGCCGCATCGGGGAACATACGGGTCCCTGGGAATCCCCAGCCCTGGGGGTTGCGCCACGGACCTTGCACGAGATGAATAAGAAGCAATTCGGCAACATACACCAGCATCAACGAGACCAGAATTTCATTGGCATTAAAGCGGGCCTTTAAAATCGCTGGAATTGCGGCCCAGCCCATGCCGCCCAAGATTCCGAGGAGCATCATGAGGGGGAGAATTAAAGGGTTCACGCTTTCGTAAAAAAATATCGCCGGGGCACTCCCGAGCAATGCACCGGCAATGAATTGACCCTCTGCGCCAATATTCCAGATGCCCGCGCGGAAACCAATTGATAGGCCCACACCAATTAAAATCAACGGCCCGGCCTTAACTAAAACTTCAGAAAGCCCAGACCAGGATGTTAATGGCTCGACGAAGTAAATATAAAGTGCGATGCCCGGCGACTTCCCCATGATCAGGAAGATCGCGGCACCCGTGATAGCGGTTAGCGTGAGCGCCAGTAGCGGTGAGAGCCACGCGGCGCTCACCGAGGGCGTGGCTCTGGCTTCAAGCGTTAGCAAGGACATCTCCAGAGGCATGATTACTGGCGCCCATCAGCAGTCCAACCGCTTCCGTCGTGATTTCAGCCGCGGGGCGAGGTGTTGATAGACGCCCTTGGGAGATCACCGCAATCCGGTCGCAGAGGCTGAAAATCTCATCAAGATCCTGGGAGATGACGAGCGCACCCGCACCGTTTGCGACCAGTTCCTGAATCTGTTCGTGAATCGCAGCCGCGGCGCCCGCGTCTACTCCCCAGGTGGGTTGAGACACGACAATTAATTGAGGGGCTTGCAAGATCTCTCGCCCGACAATAAATTTTTGAAGATTTCCGCCTGAAAGGCTGCTTGCGAGGGCATTTTGACCGGTTGCGCGAACATCGAAACGATCGAGAATATGACCCGTGTATGCGCCAACCGCTGACCAGTCGATGATGCCAGCGGAGACAAATCCCATCCGTTTGCCCGCAGTCAAAAAACTGTTCTGAACAAGGCTCAGATTAGAAACAGCGGCCTGTCCAATTCGCTCTTCGGGTACGAAAACCGCACCTAGCTGCCGTCGATCCATGGGAGTCATAGCGGTGACGTCTTGGGTTTCTATTTCAATTGAGCCAGATTGAGGCGGTCCCGTTTCTCCGGTCAGTGCCGCCATCAGCTCGGTTTGCCCGTTTCCCGCAATGCCGGCGATACCTAAAATCTCTCCTGCATGAACTGTAAAAGTGACGTCTTGGATATCCGTCCCATGCAGCTCGTCAGAGCGTTTTGAAAGATTGCTCACAATAAGGCGTTTCTGTTTCAATATTGATGCTTCGCGGTTCTGGAGGGGCTCGACCCGCCGCCCGATCATTTTTTCCGCCAGTGACTGGGCAGTCTCTTCAGCGGGTACGCAGTTATCGACCCGTTTACCACCCCGAAGAATGGTCGCTTGGCCACACAACGCGCGCACTTCTTCGAGCTTGTGGCTAATGTAGAGAATCGACCGGCCTTCAGATACAAGCTTGCGCAATGTCTCAAACAGAACATCAGACTCCTGAGGGGTCAGCACGGACGTTGGTTCATCCAGAATGATCAGTTTAGGATCTTGAAGCAAGCATCTGACAATCTCAATTCGCTGACGCTCCCCCATCGAGAGATCATAGACATAACGATCAGGGTGAAGTTTTAACCCATACTCGTTTGCAGTTTTTTCTAATTGCGCTCTAAGCAGGTCAAGGTTCTGTGCCGGGAGAGCGAGTGCCACATTTTCAAGCGTGGTCATGGACTCGAATAGCGAGAAATGCTGGAACACCATGCCAATACCAAGGGCTCGAGCACTCGCCGGGTTGTCAATTTGGACGGATTTTCCTCTCCAGAGAATTTCACCCTGATCTGGTCTTAACACGCCGTAAATCATTTTTACGAGCGTGCTTTTACCTGCCCCGTTCTCACCCAGCAGTGCGTGGATCTCACCCGGAGCGATGGTGAGATCAATATCGTCATTGGCAATACAGCCCGGAAATATCTTCTGGATGCCTCGAAGTTCGAGAAGCGCTGGGATCATTGTTTGATATTACTTAAGTGCGGCTTAGTTTTGACATTATGATGAGCAATTAAGATCAGGGGTCAATAGGGTACTTTGTTTTTCTTATTAAGCCATTTATTCATGAGTGCATCTGCTTCCTTGATGGCGCACCTTCGCAACGGAAGGCGACGGTCTTGAATCGCAAGTGAGACTTCTTCGTATAGCGCAGCGTCATCAAATCCAATCTTTGCTGCATCATCTCGCGTGCTCGCATAATAAATAGCATCAATTCGGGCCCACCAGATTGCGCTTAGACACATCGGACAGGGCTCACATGTGGAGTAAATCACAGATCCTTTCAGCGAAAAATCGCCGACAGATTCGCAAGCTGCTCGAATCGCGCTAACTTCAGCATGCGCTGTGGGATCATTGTGAGAGGTGACACGATTCCATCCGGAACCGATTATTTGACCGGCTCGAACGATGACCGCACCAAACGGTCCGCCGGCGCCAGCTTCCATATGCTGTGTGGCAAGCTCGACGGCCAGACCCATGTAGTAATCATGACTATGTTTTTCGGATTCCATTTTTTCTGCTAGGCCGCCGCGTCTATAGATTGTTCATTCAGTTGATTTGAGTGAATTGTGAGGTGTTGCAATAACTCCGACAACACAGCGAGTGCAATTGTGCCCGGTTCTTTACCCGGAGGGCCATTTTGACCTATTGGACAGATCAGTCGGGCGATATCAGACTCACGGAGACCATCTTTTTTCAGGTTTTTCCTGAATCGTTTCGATTTGCTGTTACTGCCGATAAGGCCGATATGCCTGATGGCAGCGTTGGGAAGCAAAACTTTGCAAAGCTCATAGTCCAGCTGATGACTATGCGTCATGATGAGGGCCGCTCGAAAGTCATTCAACTGGACGGCTTTGGCCAACAGATCAACGCTTTGTTCAATCCACAGGTTATCGGCTCTTGGCACGAGCGCACATTGTTCCGTTCGTTGGTCGAAAACACTGAGCCGGATCGGCAGTTGGGAAACGATGGTGCTTAGTGCACGGCCGACATGACCTGCTCCAAAAAGCGCAACTTTTGGCCAATTCTCTTCGACGAGGAGTAAGAAACCGGAGTCAGTGTCAGTGGGGTGGATTGATTGAACGGTTGGCGCTGAAACCCGGGGAGGCCTGTCAGGATACTTTTTGTCGAAAAAGATTTGAACAGGACTGGAGGCGTCAAGAACGCTTTTAATTTTCCGAAGCCATTTGATTGATGAGACATCTATTGGCTGAAGCACAACGCTCATGACGCCGCCGCAACATTGACCCAAGTCTGGCCCCAGCGCGCATGTCAATACCGACCGGCGCCAGATTCCATTTCCAGCAAGCATGGCGCGGGCGGCCTCTGTTACGACTCGCTCGAATTCACCACCGCCGATTGTCCCATGAGCATCGTCTTCGAGGATCAGTATCGAGGTGCCGTGGTCTCTTGGCGTCGATCCTCGACCTGCACTGACAATGGCAAGGACAGCCCGCGTTGCCTGCTCAGCCGAGGAGATTGAATAATCTACCCAACCGGAGGGACTTGGTAATGCGTGGATCAAGTTGCTTCCTTTTCCGGGTGACGGGCGCGCGCGCGCTCGATTTGAATTGCGTTAAGGAGCGCTTCGGGTGTTGCAGGCGCGTCTAATGCCGGGGCATGCTGATAGGCGCTGACACTCGATACGGCATCTGATAACGCTTGATGAACCGAGATTGCAAGCATAAGCGGTGGCTCGCCAACGGCTTTTGAGCGATGGATTGTTTGTTCTACGTTTTCACCATCCGCCCATAGGTTAACGTTAATTTTTTGAGGTTTGTCAGTGCAGCTGGGAATCTTATAAGTCGATGGCGCGTGCGTTCGAATGGCGCCCTGTGAATCCCACCATAGTTCTTCAGTTGTAAGCCAACCCATTCCCTGAATGAAACCGCCTTCAATCTGTCCAAGGTCAATTGCCGGGTTTAGGGATCGACCCACGTCGTGCAGGATGTCGACGCGGAGCACCCGATTTTCTCCTGTCAAAGTGTCGACTGCGACCTCGCTTACGGCCGCGCCATAGGCGAAGTAGTAAAACGGTCGACCTTTTGCGTTTTTACGGTCGTAATGGATTTTGGGGGTACGATAAAAACCGGTGGCTGATAACTGCACGCGATTCATGTAGGCAAGTTCAACCAGTTTTGAAAAAGAGATTGATTGATCGCCAAGATCAATTTTTCCGTCCTCAAAACGAAGCGATTCAGCGTCTATTTTAAAATGTCGCGCCGCAAATGATGAAAGACGTTTTTTGAGAACGATGGCTGCATTTCGCGCAGCCATAGCATTCAGGTCTGCGCCTGAAGAGGCAGCGGTCGCCGAAGTATTCGGCACTTTATCAGTACGTGTTGCCGATATTTTGATCTGTTCTATGGGTAGACCGAGCGCGGTCGCCACGACCTGGGCCACCTTTGTGAACAAGCCTTGTCCCATCTCGGTGCCGCCATGATTGAGATGGACACTGCCGTCCTTATAGATGTGCAGCAGGGCACCGGCCTGGTTAAACCAGGTCGCGGTAAATGAGATTCCAAATTTTACCGGCGTGAGCGCGAGCCCCCGGCGGGTGACAGGATTCTTGTTATTTTCCTGTTGAATTAATTCGCGTCTGTTCCAATAGTCACTGCTTGTTTCAAGTGCTTCCACTATGTCATCGAGAACAAAGTCCTCGATTGTCATATGGTAGGGGGTAATATTTCTGTTATCTGGAGAATAAAAGTTACGCTTTCTGACGGTAAGCGGATCAAGGCCCGTGGCGCGCGCGACGGCTTCAATCATCCGCTCACCGGCCAGCATGCCCTGTGGTCCGCCAAAGCCGCGAAAAGCGGTATTGGACACCGTATTCGTAAAACATCGTTTTGATCGAATCGCGACGGCCGGGAAAAAATAGGCGTTATCAAGGTGAAACATTGCGCGATCATTTATCGGGTCAGACAGGTCCAGTGAACAGCCGCATCGGGAAGCCATATCGCAATCCACAGAGAGAATTCGTCCTTCGGCATCGTGCCCCAAGCGCCAGTCAAAGCGAAAATCATGACGTTTGCCGGTTAGCTTCATGTCATCGTCCCGGTCAAGGCGACACTTCACCGGCAACTGGTTTCGTTGAGCCGCAACCGCTGCGAGCGCGGCCCATTGGCAAGCCTGACTCTCTTTGCCGCCGAAGCCACCACCCATTCTTCTTACCTCAACCGTCACCGCGTGGGCGGGCGTTCCAAGGACCTTAGCCAAATGATCTTGAATTTCGCTTGGATGTTGAGTTGAGCAGTAGATGAGCATGTCGCCATCTTCTTGCGGTACCGCGACGGAAATTTGGCCTTCGAGGTAAAAATGATCCTGACCACCGCATCGAATGATGCCCTCAAGTGTGTGCGGTGAATCTGCCAACGCTCGGGCCGCGTTTCCACGAGTCATGACTTGTTCCTCGCTTACAAAAGACTGTTCTGCCAATGCATCATCGATCGTTAGGATCGGCTCGCTTTCAGACAGCGTCACGACGCCCAATGCGGCAGCGGCCCGCGCCGCTCGATGACTGGAGGCGACAACCGCAAAAACGGGTTCTCCATCGAACCTGACCGTCTTTTGAGCCAGAATGGGATCATCTCCCCGACCACTCGGACTGACGTCATTGTGTCCGGGTAAATCTTGTGCGCAAAAAACATCAATTACCCCGGGCGCTGATCGCACGGCAGCAAGATCAATTTTTTCGATGCTCCCGCAAACCCGCTTGGCACCACCGACGGCAAGGTGGAGCGTTTCCGACGGAAGTCTAATATCGTCGATGTAAATCGCTTCGCCTGTGGCATGTTTGAGGCTGCTATCGTGCGCGATCGGTCTCCCAACGCTCGTGTTCGATAAGTCAGGCAAGATCATTGACCTCGGCGGGAAAGGAGTAGAGTGACCCGGGGTTGCGATTCTCCAGTCGCTGCATACATTTTTGCAAAAGGCCCCGCGCGGCAAGCGTTCGGTATGTGGCACTCGCTCGCATGTCGGAGATAGGTGAGAAGTCGCCGTCAAGGGCTGCTGCTGCAGTCGAGAATGTGTCGGGAGAGACCGGTTGGTCGACGAGCGCTTTTTCACATTCGATAGCCCGACTTGGTGTGGATGCCATACCACCAAATACAATCCGAGCAGAAGAGATGATGCCGTCGCTTATATTGAATGCGAACGCGCCACTTAGGGCGCTGATGTCCTGATCGAATCGTTTGGAAATTTTCCAACAGTAAAAATGTGCGGCACTTGGCAACGGGATACTAATACTCTCGACAACCTCATCAGGACCCAGGTCCTGCTGGCCATAGTCAATAAAGAAATTCTCAAGATCAAGATCACGCTTGCCTGAAGGGTTAGCCAGTCTTAGCGTTGCGTTGAGGGCAATTAAGGCCGGCGCCAAATCACCGATGGGAGAGCCGTTAGCGATGTTACCTCCAAAGGTTGCTTTAGAGCGAACCTGAGCAGAGCCAAAGCGGCGAAGCAATACATCTAGATCGCTCGAAATCTCGGCCATTGGCTTCAGACCTTCGGCAAGCGTGACGCTCGCGCCAATCGTGAGGCACGAAGCGCGCCGCTCGATTTTTCGGAGTTCTTCGATGTGGTTGATGTCCACAATTTGTGTGAATGTTTGATGTGCTTTGTTAACCCATAGCCCTACATCAGTCGCACCCGCAACGAGCTGAGCATTCGGAAAGTTAGTCTTGATTTCCCACAGGCGCCTGAGATTCTTAGGTGCGAAATAGCCGCCGTTTTGGGTTTGTAACTCCAGGTGAGTATGCGCTTGCTCCCAGGTCGGCAGTATGCTTTCGGCAGACTGCCTCAAGGATTCAGACTGCGGAGGTCGCGGTGTTTTGCAAGCTGCCATTGCCGCAGCAATAATCGGGGTATACCCGGTACAGCGACAGAGATTTCCCGCGAGCGCGTCATTAATTGAGGTCGGGTCTGCGACAGCGCGACCGTCCGCGCACGCTTCGTGAAGTCCCACAAGGCTCATCACGATTCCCGGTGTACAGAATCCGCATTGCGATCCATGATGCTCCGCAATTTTTTGTTGAACGGGATGGGGCTTTGGTACCGAGATGTGCTCTACCGTTAGAATCTGTGTGCCGTCAGCGCTAGCCAAAGGCGCGATGCAGGCGTTGACAGCTTGATATTCGACCTCACCCTCTCTGAGACGTCCAACAAGAACTGTGCAGGCGCCACAGTCGCCTTCGGCGCATCCTTCTTTAGTTCCCGTCAGGTTTTTTTCAAGTCGAAGAAAATCAAGAAGGGTAAGATGCGGGTCAAATGTTTCAAGCGCGATAGGATTATTGCCAATTAGACAGTGAAAGCTTGAACGGGAATGACTCATCAGGCTTCGCGCGCGTTAGCTGCCCCGATAAGTGCTATAGCCAAAAGGCGAAACCAGCAGGGGAACATGATAATGAGTGGTTGAGTCACTGATACCGAATTGGATAACGATGGTATCCAGGAACGCTGGGTCTGAAAGGTTGACTCCACGCAGGCGAAAATAATCCCCTATTGCAAATCGAAGTTCATATACGCCCGACACGAACTCATCTTTTTCCAGGACGGGCGCCTCGCTCCGGCCGTCAGGATTGGTCACACCTTCCCTGATAAGATCTGAAGAGTCTTCGATTCGGTATAACGCCCACTGGACGCCGCTGGCGGGTAGACCGGATGCGGTGTCGAGGACGTGAGTTGTTAACTTGCCCATTTTTTTCCCCAACGTTCAATGTTGTACCGACCGTCTCTAACGACCGCCCGAATATCAGAATAAATCAGTCTCACATACCAATTGATTGTCGTCAGTACCTTAAAATACCAAAACATTTTCAAATATTATTTGATAATAATTGATCATAATCGTTAAATCCTCAGCTAGTATCTGATGTCAGTCAACAACTGGTCCAGTTTAAGTGATATGCGGAACCAAGATTCATACCCCCGGGATCTGATTGGCTATGGTCAGGATACCCCTGATGCGAAGTGGCCGGGTAACGCTCGAATCGCGATTCAATTTGTTGTTAATTACGAGGAAGGTGCGGAGAACTGTGTTCTGCATGGTGACAAAAGTTCTGAAGCATTTTTATCAGAAATCGTGGGCGCAGAACCGTGGCCGGGACAGCGCCATCTCAGCATGGAGTCCATTTATGAATATGGCGCCCGTGTCGGGGTTTGGCGACTTTTTGATTTGTTTAAGCGCTACGAAGTGCCGCTGACTGTTTTTGGTGTCGCGATGGCGCTCCAGCGTAATCCTGCTGTCGCTGAAGCGGCGATGAAGTCAGGATATGAAATCTGCTCCCATGGCTACCGTTGGATAGATTATCGGAATGTCGCAGAGGATGTTGAGCGAGCGCATCTCAATCAAGCGATTGAAATTCTGCAGGCGCTCACGGGTGAGCGCCCGCGGGGCTGGTACACCGGGCGGACAAGCGAAAGAACGAGATCGCTCGTGGCGGAAGAGGGCGGATTTTTGTATGACGCGGACGACTATAGTGATGATTTGCCATTTTGGACGGAAGTGAATGGGCATGCGCATCTCGTTATCCCATACACCCTCGACAACAATGACATGCGTTTTGCGACGCCTCAGGGATTCAACAGCGGAGATCAGTTTTACAGTTATTTGCGTGATGCATTCGATGTTTTGTATGCAGAGGGGGAGCATCAGCCCAAGATGATGTCGGTTGGCTTACACTGCCGCCTCGCGGGCCGTCCGGGCAGACTGGCAGCGCTCGAGCGGTTTATCAAGCACACTCGTCGCTATGACCATGTTTGGTATTGTCGACGGATTGACATTGCGCATCACTGGCGATTGGTCCACTCTTATCGCGCCTCATGAATCAAAAACCCAGCCAAATGAGTCGGGATCTATTTATAGATATATTTGGAAGTGTGTATGAGCATTCACGCTGGATTGCCGAACAGGTTTTTGATAGTGGACTAACATCATTATTTGATGAGTCATCAACATTGTTTGCAGCGATGTCTGAAGTTGTCGATCAGGCGGGCCAAGATGCACAACTTGAGTTGCTTCGAAACCACCCTGACCTGGCTGGAAAATTAGCAGTGTCGGGAAAACTAACGGCGGCCTCCGCTTTGGAGCAGGCGGGCGCTGGTCTGGATCTGTGCACCGACGCAGAATTCGACGAGTTTACTAATCTGAATAATCGCTATCAACAGCGTTTCGGATTCCCTTTTATTGTGGCGGTTCGGGGCCTGGATAAGGAACGTATTTTGGAACAATTTAGACACCGTGTTCAAAACGACTGGGACACTGAGTTTGATTGTGCATTGTCTCAAGTGCATCGTATTGCACGACTTCGCATCGACCAGATCATAGTGTCTACCGAGGATCATTAAATGAACGATGTGTTGGGTATACCTGACTTCGCGCGACACTTGGTGAATTTAGCGTCACCTCGACTTGGGGCCAAAACGTTGTCATGCAGCGATGACTTTTTTGCGCCGATGGAAAGGATCTTGCAGGACGGTGAGCCGGTTTTTATTGCTGACAAGTTTGATGATCACGGTAAATGGATGGATGGCTGGGAGAGCCGTCGCCGTCGAGGCGGCGGATTTGACCACCTCGTCATTCAACTTGGCACTCGGGGGATAATCAGAGGCGTTGATATCGATACACGCTATTTCACGGGCAACTATCCTCCCAAGGCATCTATCGAAGTGGCTGATGGCGGTTACTCTAATCAGGTCGGGGAGCTCGCGTGGCGGGAGCTGTTGTCAGAGACGCCGCTTGGTCCTGACTGCCATCATTATGTTTCGATTTCTGATCCTGAGCCTGCGACGCATCTTCGTCTCAATATATTTCCTGATGGGGGTGTTGCGAGATTGCGGGTGTACGGCGAGCCGTTGCCTGACTGGACGCGATTGAGCATCGAGGAAATAGCTGAATTGTCAGCGATCGAAAATGGTGGTCGGATCGCCGGTTTCAATAACGCGCATTATGGGAACCCATGGGTCATTTTGACGGCGGGTCGAGGCATGAACATGGGGGATGGTTGGGAAACCCGACGAAGACGCGAGCCCGGAAACGACTGGATCCTCGTTCGTCTCGGAATACCCGGAGTGATCGAGCACCTTGAAATCGACACGGCACATTTTAAAGGCAATTATCCAGATCAATGTTCGGTTCAAGCCGCATTGGTGAGTGATCTGAATGACGAGGACCTGATCAAGACAGCATCAGGCTGGCCTGATCTACTGCCGCCCACTAAAATGGAGATGGATCACCAGCATTTTTTTGAGAGCGATTTCCTTAAAGAATTGGGTCCGGTGAATTGCCTGCGTTTAAATATCTTTCCAGACGGCGGCATCAGTCGCTTTAGAGCTTTTGGCAAGCCGCAGCGCTGATTTTTGATCATGACTGTCAGCCCGAGACCGCTGGTCGCCGAAGAATTTTCGCTTTTTGGTGATGTTGTCGAAGCGCTTGATGATCGAATTGTTGATATCAATCAGGGTACGTCCCAGCGATTTCATGACCTCGCCCGGATCAGCATCGATTCGGACGGCGGTCGCCCGCTGGCGAATATCTTCCGGGCTTCTCCTTATCCCCGTCCGCTGACACTCACGATGATGGAAAAACATCCGCTAGGCTCACAACTATTTATGCCGCTTCAAGCGCATGATTATTTAGTCGCAGTTGCGGCGCCGGGACCATCGGTTTTGGCAGAAGATGTGAATGTTTTTCTGGCAAGGGGTCATCAAGGCGTTAATTTTCATCCGGGTGTTTGGCATCACCCTCTTTTGGTGCTTGTTGAACAGCAGGATTTCATTGTGATCGATCGTGGCGGTCCCGGCGATAATCTGGTCGAGGCGGGTCTTGAGAAGGCGGTTATAGTTACGCTGGGCTGAATGACAAACGCCGTGCTCATTCAAGGCTATGGCGAAAAATATATTCTTAAACTATTCAAGACCGGAATTTGTAATGAAAACTATTAGAAGACTTTCTGCTGGCGCCATCCTTTTGACTTTGCCTTTGTCAGTTATGGCTTTGCTTGCAGGCGAAGCGGAAGATGGGAAGCCATTACATGACAACTTTTGTATGGGCTGTCATGTGAGTGTTGTTGGCGGTGATGGTGGAGAAATCTACTTGCGGGAAAACCGAAATGTCAAAACAATTGAGGGGTTGATGGGGGCTGTTGATTTTTGTAACGATCAGGCGAAAACAGGCCTTAATAATTACGAGCTCGATGATATCGTGGCTTATCTAAACGAGACTTTCTACCAATTTGATACAGACTAAATTGTTTTTAAGGTCGCAGTATCACTTTTGGTGCCCCACAATCTCCACTATTAAGCTGTTTAAATGCCTTGGCACCTTCGGCGAGCGGTCGTTCATCGATCCAGTCTAGTTTGCCCAGTGCCCCTGAGTGCAGATGTCTTAAGGTATTGCGAAGATCGACGGGCGTATAGGTATAGGTGCCAATGAATGTAATTTCCTGAAGCGTGATACGTCTGATGTCGAGGCCGTCATTGTTGTCCATGAGGCCGATGTGCATGATCACGCCTCCGGGAACGACCGAGGCAACGGATGCCTGTCGGGATGCTTTACCGCCAACGGCATCGATTACAAGATCAAAGGATGAATCTGCCGCGGGATGATCAATTGGATTGATGATTTCAGCAACACCGGTTTTTTCAGCGCTTTTTCTGCGAAGGGCATTGGTGTCTGCGAGCATAAGGCGGGTGACCCCGCGATGAGCGAGGGTGAGCGCAGCAAAGAGGCCTACAGAGCCGCCCCCGATGACCAACGCTCGGGCCTCGCTAATGGGTCGTGCGAGCGCGCGCTCAGCGAGATTCACCGCATGGGAAGCCGTTGCTGCAGGCTCAGTAAGAGCGGCGAGCGCCGCGTCCATGCCTTCCGGAATTTCAATCAGATTTCTATGGGGCATTGAAATGCGCTGTGCGAAAGCACCGGGCCGGTACATGCCAATAAGGTCGCGTTCCGCACAAAGATTTTGCTGGCCGTTTAGGCAGTGATCGCAGTGACCACAAGTAATCAGCGGATTAAGAACGACACGTTTTCCAGAGAGAGGGCCGTCCAACACCCGACCTGCCGCTTCATGGCCAAGAATAAGTGGCGGCACTCGCCTTGGATCATGGCCGAGATAAGCATGCATATCCGAACCACAAATACCAACCGCATCGATTTCAATGAGCGCTTCACCCGCGTCAAGCGGAGCGGCATCCGCCTCTTCTCGAAATTCCATCTCTTCATTTGCGGTGTAAACCAGTGCCTGCATTTCGAACCCCCGGGTTATTTAGCTGAAAATCCACCGTCCACAAAAATAGTCTGGCCGGTAATGTAATTTGAAGCAGGCGATGACAGAAAGATGCTTACGCCTGCTAAATCGTTCATTTCGCCGTTGCGCCCGATTGCCGTCTGGTTCGCTGCCCAGGCTCGACGATCATCATCGCCAAATACCGGAGCGGTCAGTTCAGTCGGGAAAAATCCAGGTCCGATGGCGTTACAGGTAATGCCATCGGAAGACCAGGCTTCCGCCATGGCGCGAGTCAATTGACAGATGCCCCCTTTACTTGCGCCGTAAGCAATACCGTTCGTAAATGCGCGAACCGACTGCATTGAGGCAATATTGATGATTCGGCCATAACCTTGAGTTTTCATCTCCGGTACGAGCGCCTGCGCGAGAAAGAACGGGATCGAAAGATTCAGATAAATGGTCTGGTCCCAGCTTTCAGGTGTCACATTATCGGCATGCTCACGAAGGTTAACGCCAGCCGCATTGACAAGGATATTCGGCGCACCAAAGGCATGCGTGCAATGCTCAGCGGTTTCAATCACCGTGTTGCGTTGGTTGAGATCTGCGACGACGCGAGATGCCATACCGCCGTTATCACAAATTTGTTGGACTGCAGCGTCAAGGCGATCCTGTCGTCGGGCAACGAGAACGACTTTCGCTCCCGCGTCAGCCAGAAATCCAGCGATCGCTAATCCGATGCCTGAACTGCCACCCGTAACGACCGCAACTTTTCCGGTAAGGTCAAAAAGTGATTGTGTGTCGGTCTTCACGAGGCCTTAAGTTCAAATTGCTCATCTGGGAAGTACTTGTGTAAGCGGTCATCTCCAGCAAGCGCATGTCCTTCCATGCCCTCTGCTCGCGAGATTCGCGCACTCACAGCTCCCACATCGCGGTTTGCCTCGCGATTCATCCGTTGCCAGGTGACTGTTTTGATAAATTTGCCAACGCTCAATCCGCCGCTGTACCGCGCAGCCCCTTTTGTGGGCAAGATGTGATTGGGCCCGGAGGCTTTGTCACCATAAGTCACTGTCGTTTCCTCCCCAAGGAATAGTGATCCGTAGTTGCTGAGTTCTGCGAGCCACCACTCAAGATCTTTGGTGTGGACCTCGAGATGCTCGGGTGCGTAAATATCACTTTGCTCTACTGCTTCTTCCCGAGTTTCAGCGATGATCACCTCGCCATAATCACGCCATGCGCATTCGGCCGCCGCTTTGTTGGGGTCACTGAGACGAGCAATGCAGCTCGGGATTCTTTCAATGACTTGCTCGGCGAGTTCTTGTGATGTGCTGATTAGCCAGGCGGGCGAGTCAAAACCGTGCTCTGCCTGGCTAATGAGGTCAGATGCGACAATATCAGGATCGGCAGTTTCATCTGCAATCACCGCAATCTCAGTGGGTCCGGCAAACATGTCAATGCCGACTCGTCCATAAAGGATACGTTTCGCTTCAGCGACAAATCGGTTGCCAGGGCCGACGAGAACATCGGCAGGATGTCCCGAAAACAGGCCAAATGCCATCGCAGCAATTCCCTGCACGCCGCCGAGCGCAAGGATCGTATCAGCTCCGGCGAGACCCGCTGCGTACAGGATGGAAGGATGTACGCCGTCACTTCCTCGTGTTGGGGAGCAGGCGATTACATTCTTAACGCCTGCGACTTTAGCGGTTGTAACGCTCATGATCGCTGAGGCGATATGGGCGTATCGACCGCCCGGGACATAGCAGCCGGCAGTATGTACCGGAATGAGTTTTTGGCCTGCAATTAAACCGGGTGAAAGTTCAGTCTCAAATTCTTGCATGCTGGCGAGTTGCGCCTCGGCAAATTTTTTAACTCGGTCATATGCGAAGTGAATATCATCCCGTGCGCGTTGGGAAAGACGTTCTCCCGCTGCCGCAATCTCTTCCGAAGTAACGACAATGTCACCCGTCCACTTATCGAGATTTTCGGCATATTCACGAGCCGTATTTTCGCCGCCGTTTTCAATTTTGGCGAGCATCTCTTGGACGATTCGGCGGGTATCTTCTTCGCCAGTTGTGGGCGACTTGTCAGCTTTTTTTAAGTAAATCACTTCAGGAACTCTCAAATCAATAGGTTAAAAAAGGGGGGGGATATGCTGTCGAGCATGTGACTCAACTGCCGTATATAACGCCGGGCAGCACTTCGATATCCACCTCGCCATTCGTTAAATCCCGAACGGTGTCAGCGAAGTCTTTTAGCATCAGGACTTCGTCAGCTTTCGCAGGGATTATCGACTGAACACGGATTTTTACCGCATGTGCTGAACCTGCCGTTAAGGCAAGACCAAGCAGTGCTCCAGTTAGGGTAAGCAGGGGTTGTCTCATCTCTCTCCCTTGATTGATGTTCATGATTTATGAACAGATTTTTGCTGACTTATGCCAGCCCATCTTCAGCACCCAGTTACCTAGAAGTGATCTAGTTATTCAAAAACTGAGTGCCAAAGCTATTCACTTTACGCGCTTCGGTAAAGTTTGGTCATTACAAACTCTCGATGGCCAAGTGCTTCTGCAGCCGTCAGGCGACCATTACAGGTGCGAATGACCATATCGATCAAGGCATCACCTGCCTGATCGAGATTCATTTCACGTCGCAATAAGCCAGATACATCGAGATCAACGTGTTCCCCCATTGTCCGGACGGTTCTCGGATTAGCAGTGACCTTGATGACAGGCTCAATGGGATTGCCGATAATATTTCCCTGTCCCGTTGGAAAGATGTGGACGGCAAACCCACCAGCGGCTTGGAGCGTGACACATTCGGCGGCTGCCGAGGAGGTGTCCATGTAGTACAAGCCGGCTCCTTTATTGGGTGTTTCGGCTGGCGCGAGGACATCAATATATCGAGCGTGCTTGCCAATCTTTTGAAGATTACCCATCGCCTTTTCTTCAATTGTGGTCAGGCCGCCTTCGATATTGCCCTTCGTCGGCTGACTTTCAGAAAGATCGCTTGTCTTATTGGGCTCGATAACTTCATTCATATAGGCTTCCCAGGTCGCAAACCATTTATCACCCACTTCTTTATTGATAGCCCGCTCCCGGCAAAGATGCTCAGCGCCAGTAATTTCAGAGGTTTCACCAAAGCAGTTGGTGACACCGATGGCGTCGGTTTTATCAATAAAGTTTCCCACCGTCGGGTTAGCACCCATTCCGGAAGTGGTATCTGACTCGCCGCATTTGTGCGAAACCCATAGATCCGAAATCGGACACTCCTCTCGTCTGGCTTCTGATGCTGCCTGTAAAAAGTCTTTTGCGACCCGACTCGCACTTGCGATTGTTTCAATATCACCGTGCTGTTCGATCGCAAAACCCTGTACTGGTTTGCCTGTTTTGGCAATTCCGTCTACGACTCGTGCTGTCCAGCCGGGTTCAATTCCAATGACGACGACTGCTGCCACATTCGGATTGGCACCTGTGCCAATTAAGGTGCGGAAATGCAGCTCTAAGTCTTCACCAAACTGGAGGCGACCATAGTGGTGGGGAAGTGCCAGAGTGCCTTTGATGTTATTCGCGACCGCTTCGCAGGCAGCATTCGACAGATCATCCAGAGGCAGGATGACGACATGATTGCGGATCCCTACGCGGTTATTTTCACGACGGTAGCCAAAAAAAGTTAATTCACTCATGGTTCACCATTTACTCGTCTTTAAGTTGTGTACATGCACATGATCACCTGTTGCAATATCGGCAACGGCGTGCCCAATGTTTTCTCCATATTTGAGTACGGAATCTCCATTGTTGATTGCTCTCAGGGCAAACTTGTGTCCGAGAGGAATGGCATGGTTTACGGTGACATCGATGGTTTTATCTGCATCCATGATCCAGCCAGAAAGACGCTGTCCGGCTTCAATGTTTTCCACGACAACAACGCCTACGGCATCTTTTTCGTCGTGAACTAAAAAATCGGGGGGTGAGCTGCTCAACTTAGACTCCTAAATCCAAAAGTGGGGGGGTTTAAATTCTTATATAAGAATCCGTACTGTGTTATAACTGAATGACGCTCGTGGGTCAATCACGTGAATTTTTAACTATAATTTTGTGTCAATGATTGAATAAGTAAAGAGATTTTTGTGAGTAAGCGCCCGTTGTACGAAGAAATTAAGGAAACCCTGATTGCGCGGCTGGCGTCTGATCAGTGGCGTCCAGGAGAGCTGTTGCCGAGTGAGTTAAAGCTCGCGGAGACTTTTGAAGTCAGCCAGGGCACTGTTAGAAGAGCACTTGATGAGCTCGTATCGCAAGGGCTCTTGGCGCGTCATCAGGGGCGAGGCACGGCGGTCACGAAACATACGCCTTTTGGCTTTTTTCATCTATTTCGGGATGATGGCGCCCGGGAGTTACCGGAGAGTAAAACGCTCAGGATCTCGGTAAATGCGGCATCACGTTCTGAGCGTGATGCGCTGGAGTTAGCACCCGCAAAGAAAGTCATCAGAATCACGCGGGTTCGTTATTTGAATCTTGAACCTAAAATATTTGAAACGATCGCGCTTCCAAAAGAACTTTTTTCTCCAATTGCTAAGTTGGATGCGCGAGATTTGCCGAATACTGTTTACAATTTCTACGAGCGTGAATTTGGAATCCCTGTTGTCGGTAAGCGTGAAAGATTGCGTGCATGCTCGGCATCCCAAATGGAGTCTCGGTATCTCGCGGTCGATGTGGGAACCTCGTTGCTCGAAATTGAATGTCTGGCGTATAGCCACCGACGACAGCCCATCGAACTTCGGATCAGTCGCTGTTTGACGGACGAGCATTATTATTGCAATCCAACGGATTAAATGACTTGGGTTTTTAGCAGCAACTATGGAATTTGACTATATTATCGCGGGGGCAGGATCGGCGGGATGCGTGCTTGCCAACCGACTGTCTGCGAGTGGGCGCTACCAAGTTTTGTTGTTGGAAGCCGGACCCAAGGATCGTTATCCATGGCTTCATATTCCAATTGGTTACGCCAAGACCATGTTCCATCCGCGGTACAACTGGCGCTATTACACCGAGCCGGATCCCGGTATGAACGGCCGATCGATCTACTGGCCTCGGGGCAAGGTTTTAGGGGGTTCAAGCGCAATTAATGGGCTGATATATGTACGCGGCCAAGCTGAGGATTACGAAAGCTGGGCACACATGGGGAATCAGGGCTGGTCGTGGAGAGAAGTCCTTCCCTATTTTATTCGCTCCGAGCGCAATGTCCGCGGAGCCGATTCTTTTCATGGAGGTACCGGGCCTCAAGGCGTATCAGATATCGGCATGCCCAACACATTGGCTCAAGCTTTTATTGACGCGTGTGCCGAGGCTGGGATTCCAAAAAACAGCGACTTTAATGGTGAAAGTCAGGAGGGCGCAGGTCCGTATCAACTGATCACCTGGAAAGGTCGGCGCTGTTCAAGCGCAACGGGATATTTAAAGCCTGCACGATCCAGGAAAAATCTTTTTATTGAGACTGATGCCCAGGTTTGCAGGGTCAAGTTTGCCGGCACTCGTGCTAGCGCCGTAGTTTTTTCTCAAGGCGGCAGGATGAAAACAGCGGTAGCGAGGCGAGAAGTCATTCTGAGCGCCGGCGCACTTCAATCGCCACAACTTCTCCAGTTATCCGGTATTGGCGATGCCACGACGCTGAGGAATCTTGGGATCGACGTGTTGCTGGATCGACCCCAGGTGGGACAAAATTTGCAAGACCATCTTCAGATCCGGGTGATGCATCGCTGTAATGAGCCATTGACCACGAACGACGATTTGCGGAGCTGGTCTCGAAAAATCGGAATGGCCGTTCAGTACGTTTCCAAGCGCGCAGGCCCGATGGCGGTGGGTATTAATCAGGCGGGCGCATTTGTACGAACGCGCGCGGACCTCGAACGGCCAGATATCCAGTTTCATTTCGCTGCGCTGTCATCGGACTTGCCGGGCGCGCCTCTACATGATTTTTCAGGATTTACGTCGTCGGTATGTCAGTTGCGGCCCACGAGTCGGGGTCATCTCAAGATTACCAGCAATGATCCCTTCGCGCGGCCGGAAATTCACCCCGGATACCTGTCAACGGAGGAAGATCAAAAAACAGTGGTCGCGGCTTTACAGGTGACCCGCCGTATTGCGCAGCAACCTGCGCTCGCAAGGTTTATCGTCGAAGAATATAAACCCGGGGTCGATACACAAACGGATGCAGCATTGCTCGAGTTTGCGCGTAACAACGGTGTGACGATTTTTCATCCTGCGGGAACATGCCGTATGGGGATCGATGATCATGCGATTGTTGACCCCAGTCTGAAAGTTAAAGGGGTTGCGGGTCTTCGTGTCGTTGATTGCTCAATTATGCCGACACTGGTGTCTGGAAATACGCACGCACCGGCGGTGATGATTGCGGAAAAGGCGGCTGATATGATTCTCGACGACGTCTAAACCGTGCCGGCAGTTGATTCGTGTCACGAGTCTTTTTGAGCGTACTGTAGTACAGATTTTACAGCCCGCTCCCAAGACATCATCCGTTGGCGTCGATTTTCCGAATCCAAAGTGGGCGTGAAGTGATCAGCGTCGGCGGATTCTGAATTTGATGGTTTGAGCGATCCATGCAGACCGGCCTGTAGGCCGGCTAAACGGGCAGCGCCAAGCGCGGTGGTTTCTATTAATGTGGCCCGTTGGACTTCCAAGGCCGTCATGTCTGATAGGTACTGCGCCATCCAATTGTTTCGTGCCATGCCGCCATCAATCCGAAGAACGCTCGCGTTTTGTCCGGAATCTTGAGTCATCGCTGATATGAGTTCAGCGCTCTGATAGCACACGGCTTCAAGCGCCGCTCTTGCAATATGCGCTCGATTGGTGTCCCGGGTCATGCCAACCAGAGCGCCACGCGCATGCGGATTCCAATGTGGCGGACCGAGCCCAGTGAACGCCGGTACGAGAAAAACCCCCTCATTGTCAGAGAGGCTCGCCGCTAGCGCTTCCGTTTCACTCGCTGAATCAACAATGCCGAGTTGATCTTTCAACCATTGCACCGTCGCGCCTGCCATGAATATCGAGCCTTCCATGGCGTAAAAAGGTTGTGCTTTCAGACGATAGGCCACTGTCGTGAGAAGTTGGTGATTAGAGACAATGGGCTGAGTTCCGGTATGCAACATGGCGAAACATCCCGTGCCATAGGTGCTTTTTAGCATGCCGCGCTCAAGACAACCCTGGCCAATTAAAGCCGCTTGCTGGTCACCCACGAGAGCGTTGATCGGGATTGCATGCCCGATAATATTCGGGTCAGTGATACCAAAGTCGCTTGCCGTGTCACGCACCTCGGGCAGTAAGGCGTTTGGAACGTTAAAGATTTCTAATAACGCGCTATCCCATTCCTGCGTCTTGATGTTGAACAGCGCCGTGCGTGACGCATTGGTCGCATCAGTCGCGTGTACCCTGCCGTTGGTTAATCGCCAGAGTAGAAAGCTATCGATCGTGCCAAAAGCCAGCTGACCTTTCTCGGCCTGAGCGCGGGCGCCGGGCACATGATCAAGTATCCATGCAATTTTGCTGGCTGAAAAATAAGGGTCCAACCGCAGTCCGGTTCGGGCAACCACTTTATCTTCGAACCCCTGCTTTCGAAGCGTATTACAAAGATCGGCAGTGCGCCGATCTTGCCAGACGATTGCGTTGTAAATCGGTTTGCCGGTGGCGCGATCCCAAATCACGGTGGTTTCCCGCTGGTTAGTAATACCAATCGCTACTGGCGACAGACTGGCGTGCACAAGTGCATCTTGAACAACGTCATTCACCGAAGACCAGATATCCTCAGGGTCATGTTCCACCCAACCATCGGCCGGAAAATACTGGGAAAAGTCACGCTGTGAGGTGTACTGTGATCGGCCGCTTTCGTCAAAAAGGATAGCTCGGGAGCTGGTCGTGCCCTGATCTATTGAGAGAATTGATTGTGTTTTCGCCAAAGTCTTATTCCGTCGTTGGCTAGAGCCCCCTATGCTAGCGGATTTGATATCGAAACTGCTGATCGTTTTTGAGCTGGGCGCGCTTGTGATCCTGAAATCATAGTTCTAATCCAAGCCCTTTCATATGCCTAGCGGATCAGTATGAAGACGTCCTCAGGCGTCACTTCGCCGAGTCGCTCATCTGGGCTGGGGGTTTTTTTTGTTCTCGGCACATAATAAGATTGGCATCGAATGTTGTATGACTGTTTCCAGATTCAATTTATGGGAGAACATTTCTGAATATCCATTTCCAGAGCGTGACACTGTCAAAACGCTATCCCCTTCGTATTAGTCGTGGCGAATCCGCAGGATCGGTCAATCTTTTTTGTACCGTGACCGAAGACGGCGTTACCGGATTGGGAGAAGCGGCACCTGGCCGGTTAACGGGTGCCGAAAGCGCAGAGGATTGTGAAAATCAGATCCAGGATTTTCTCGGTGAAAATACACAAGCACTCGATAATCCGTTCGACGGGTGGCAAATGGCTCGTGATGCCGGTGTTGCGCCATGCGCCTGGGCCGCCGTCGATACCGCGCTTTGGGATTTTTTGGCGCGTTCGCAAAGCAAGCCGCTGTATCGGTTGCTCGGATTACCAAGACGCGCGGTACCGACCTCGGTCACGATTGGCATCCTCCCACCCGATGTCGTTCGCGAGCGGGTACCTGAGGTTATTCAGCGAACGGGCGCTCGGTATTTGAAAGTGAAGCTTGGAAGTCCGGAAGGGCTTGATGCAGATTGTGAAATGTTTAGCGCGGTTCAAGAAGCGGCATCCTCTTTTGACGTCAAAGTCAGAGTCGATGCGAATGGCGGGTGGAACCTCAAGGACGCTCAGAAAATGATGACCTGGTTAAAAAAGCACGATTGCGATTATGTTGAGCAGCCCCTGCACCATAATAATGACGACGAGCTACCCGCGCTCTTCAAGAATCGTGCGCTTCCTATTTTTATTGATGAATCGTGTAACTTTTCTTCCGATGTTTCGCGTTTAGCGCATTGTGTTGATGGCGTTAATCTAAAGTTAATGAAATGTGGCGGCATCACAGAAGCGCTTCGGATCGTGGCCACTGCCCGGGCACATCATTTGAAGACGATGATTGGATGTATGGGTGAGTCCTCAGTCGCGATTGGGGCGGGGGCAGCGATCGGCGCTTTGTTTGATCATATTGATCTTGATTCACACCTTAATCTTTTGCCTGATCCTGCGACAGGACTCGAACTGTCAGACGGGATCGTTAATGTGATTCCCGGTGCATTCGGGCATGGAGCTGCTCTCTTATGTTGAAACCCGATCAAAAATTAGCGATTCATTTTTTTGAACAGATAGACAAGCTGAATGGCAAGATGGGGCATGGCGTACTTCGCTACTCCCGAAATCCGATTGCGTGCGCGATTGACCTGAACCATGGGGGGCGTTCCACTCGTGATCTTTTGGATTTTGGCCCTGATGTGCCCATTTACTCGAATGTTGAGTCAGCAATGTCTGCCGGCGGGGAGGTCCTGATTCTTGGAATGGCGCCATCGGGTGGTCGTTTGCCGCCCGAGATGGTCGAAGAAGTTGATCGAGCAGTGTCAGCAGGCATGAGCGTTATTAACGGACTTCATGAGCAGCTTGGACCTCGATATCCTAACCTGCCAGAGGGTCAGTGGATTTGGGATATCCGCCAGGAGCCGAAGGATCTCGGGATCGCCTGGGCACGGGCAGCTAAATTGAGTAACCGTCGTGCCTTATTAGTGGGGACAGATATGGCCGTCGGAAAAATGACTGCTGGACTTGAGATCTGGCATGCGGCGCTCCGTGCTGATGTGCGCGCAGATTTTTTGGCCACCGGGCAGATTGGGATCTTGGTCAGTGGAAAGGGTGTGCCGCTTGATGCGATTCGTGTGGATTATGCATGCGGCGCTATTGAGAAAATGGTACTTGAGGCAGCGGATGCGGATCTCGCAATTGTCGAAGGCCAAGGGTCGATTGTGCATCCTGGTAGCACCTCAACATTACCTCTTATGCGAGGATCATGTCCGACTCATCTTATCCTTTGTCATCGCGCAGGTATGACTCATCTCGATACCGTAGGCGATCAAGTTAAAGTGCCGCCACTCAATGAAATTATTGCGCTCTATGAGGACATTGCTAATGGCTGTGGCGCCTTTAAGCGTCCTGTAACAGCAGGAATCGCGCTGAATACCGCTCACCTGAGTGAAGCGGATGCGAGCCGCGCAATTGCGCAGACTGCAGATGAGACCGGCCGTTTAACTTTGGATCCGGTACGTAATGGGGCAGACGCGCTTGTAAAGGCGCTGATGGATTAACGGCTCAGTTGATGGGTTGCGCGACTTGGAAATCCAGCCGCCAACAAGCCCTCAATCAGCGGTTCAATGTACTCTGGTTTTTCGAAAGGATAGGCGCGGCGGGAATCTTCAACGTAATAGAGAGGTGCTTCTTCCATTGCAAGTGCTCGCTCTGTTGCTGCTAAGGACCGGTATCCCAGTTGAGCATAACTTGCCGCTAATATTCTTCGATGGAAGCGGTTCAGAACCGGAATGGTTTGAATGATATCTATCACATCTTGATGGCGACCAATGTTATAGCAGCTGATGCTGAGACCCCAGAGATACCAAGTAGGTGAAAAGGGATTGTGCATTAATGCTTCCTGCAATTGATCGAATGCATTAAGGGCCTGACCTCGAAAAACCAGAGCCAAACCACGGCCCGCAAGGGCATCGGCGTGGTTTGGATTTAGCAAAATCGCTCGATCCAGGTGATGAATGGCTAGGATATGTTTTCGATGCCAAAGTGCCGTTATGCCGAATACCGCATGAGCCTCGCTATCCATCGGGTCAAGCTCAAGTGCACAGGCCGCGTTTTCGAAGGCAAGCTTGAGTGAAATCTCGGGGTCAGGTGACCAGCCCATCAAAAATTCAACAAGTAGAGATAGGGCAAGCCCAGAACGAGCAGCCGCAACCTCTCCGTGGTTTTTCAGGATTTTTTCAAGCACTGTTCTTGCGGATTGAGAGTCGGCGCTGTTTTGCATTCGGTAAATGAAACGCCTTGCTCGAAGCAGTTGCTCATAGACCACGGAATCACTTTGAGAAGCGCTACTTTGACCAATAGTGACTTCAATGTTATTCACTAAAGTGGCAACAATTTTTTTTGAAATACTCCCGGACAAGATTTCGAGATTTTTTTCATTCAGGCTAATCGACTCTGACCAGACATATTGGCCGGTTGGCATCTCAAGGAGTTGAATTGAAATCTTGATACCGCGGGGATTGTGATGAAATACGCCTTTGACCACAAACCGAACCCCAAGTTTTTTGGCAAGACTGCCAGTATCTGTATTCACTATTTGCGTTGATAACGCAGTTTGTGGACCTAAAATAATGACTTGTCGAAATCTTGACAGCGCATCAATTAATTCGATGGCAAGACTTTCGCCTAAATCGTCGAGTTCGGGATGTCCCTTGAGAGTCGTAAATGGAAGAACCAAAATTGAGGGTTTTTCATGTTTGATGAGGCGGTCCGCGACCTCTAGGGCCACGCTCCCAGTTCGGAGTAGATAGGCGTTGATCGGATTTGTGATGTGTCGCAGTAACTTGCTGCCCATGGCCTTGTAGCGCTGTTTATCTTCGTTATTAATCTGGGCGTAAGCGGTTTCCGAGATAAAGATCCCGCCTGGCGGCGCAATTTCTTGAAGTCTGGCTGCTATATTGACGTCGTTGCCAAGGGCTTGCTCACCTTGAACTAAAGCATCGCCAACGTGGATTCCCATACGAACTCGAACACGCTGATCCTCAGGCTGTGTCCTCGAAATTAATGAGAGATAGCGTTGGATATTTTGACTTGCAAGGATCGCACCCTGCGCGGTTGGGAATATGGCTAGAAAACTATCACCGGCGGTGTTGATAATTTCGCCATGAGCATGAGAAACAAAATCATTAGCCTGCAAAAATGCATTGCGTACGGCATAGAAGGTTGAGTCTTCGTTCTGTGCTGTCAATCTGGAGAATTCAACAATATCGCAGTGTAAAATTGCAATCGATCTTTTGTGTTGGGCGGTACGCATTTGTTTTGCGTTTTAAATGCCAGTTAAAGAAGGTTAAGAATAGTTTTTTTATCATGCAATCCAATTAATACCAACAATTTTTCCTGAAGGATCTAATTTTAGATGACTCGTTTTTACTACCTCTTTTTTCTAACACTATCGGCTTTCAGCCAGCTTTCGATTGCTGATGAAGGATTTTCAATTAGCGCCGGCGGCATGCTTTTTGGCGATCTTTACTATGTATCTAAATCTCATCTGCCTAATGCAGCTGAATCAACTGGGTGGGTGACTCGTCGGGGGGTGCTGACCGCTAACGCCAAGGCGGGGCAGAGCTGGTTTGGGAGAGCTCGGGTCGAGGCGTTCGATACAGGAAGCGCGGGAGATTATGATCTCACGGGTCAAGGAAGGGATCTTTATATCGGCCGCAAACTAGGACAGCACACCGTCACAGGAGGCTTGATCCCCACGATTAGTTACGATGTGATCGAGCATTACTGGAACAAGCGGTATCTGGTCCGCCTTGCGCCAGATTTGCATGGCATTCCCTCAAGGGATTTGGGAATTTCTCTGAAGGGTAAGATCTCAAATGATTCTCATGTCTCCTATCGATTGATGTATGGCTCGAGCGCAACTTGGGAGGCCGATCACAATGCGTATGACAAGTTTATGGGTGCTGTGGTGTTCCAGCCAACCGAGGAATCACTTTTTGAGCTGTATGTCGATGAAGAGCCCCGTCCCGGAAATCATGATCGCTCAACGGCCCAGGTTTTTGCGGGCCGAAAAACAGAGCAATATTTTATGGGCGTGCTCTACACTCATCAGGATCGCCAAAGTGATCCGCCGCTTGAGGTGACTGCACTTCTTGGAACCTTAAAGGTTACGTCAAGCGTTTCGCTTGTTTCCCAGTTTCATTATTTATTGGAACCGAGTCCGAAAGGAAACAGTATCACTTATTTACCGTTCGATCCCACAGCGCGCGCCTCTAATATCGTGGCCGGCATTGAGTTTTCTTTAGGCCATCATTTGCTAATTACGCCAAATGTTGCGTGGACGGTTTATGATCAAAATAGTCAGGGTGTCCGACCAGAAGATGATCTGCAGGTGCGGTTGACGGTGTTTTTTAATTTTGAATAACGGACTCGATGGAGTTCAGTACAGGGCATCATCCTGTAACGCGTTGCTTTCTATCTTGACCCGTCGCGAGAGCAGTTTTTACTGGTTTTCATGGGCTTATATTTTCATAGGCATCTGATGGAGACAATTTTTAACGGGCTCAATGGGTGTTCTAGCCGGCAATCGGGCAGGTATGGGTTAAATAGATTGCCGAAAGGAGGCTTAAAAAGTGGATCACTCAGGAGAAACAT
>JADHSN010000120.1 GCA_016776875.1 Gammaproteobacteria bacterium
CGAACCCACAACAAGGGCAGCCCCTCCGAGCGCCGCGAACTGCGACGCGGGATTTACCGGACTTGCTAACCCTGCGTTACCGGAGGGGGCAATCAGTAGTTTGCCCGCGGCCACCGCATTATTGAATGCTACGAATTCATCGAGCGATGTTGATGATCCAACGTTTTCAAGGAGAATGATTTTGACATCGCTCCGGCTCGTCGCATAGCCGACACCTTGGCTGATCAGTCCCCCGTCCGTGAGGTTCTCTTCGTTTGTGATTTTGACCGGCACGATCCTCGCGTTTGGCGCGATTCCGCCAATGCCAACGCCATTCCAATTGCCCACGATGATTCCCGAAGACGCCGTGCCATGCCCGTAGGTAAGAGATTTTTCATCATCAAATGGATCATCATCATCGTTGACGAAGTCATAGCCCGGCAGGATAGTGCCGGCCAGATCGACATGGTTGGCTCGAACGCCGGAGTCAAGATTCGCGATAACAACGCCATTACCCAGAAGACCCGCGTCCCAGGCCGGTACGACGCTGATGCCCTGAAGGTAGGGGTTGTCTAGAAACTCGCCTGAGTTCACATCAGGCGAACCCGCGCCTGCCGGTGCGATGCCAAGCGCTAACAACAGGCTTGTAGATGATGCTCTAAAAATTTTACGTATCGCGATCATAGAAAGATAAATTCAGAAAATGGGTAACCGCACAACATTTGTTTATTTTAACTTCAATCTTGCCGGCTTTCGACTCGCACATTTTGTGAACAATAACGCCGATCAATCCTGGTTCAGGCCGGACGCGCGGAATGCTCGCGCCTCACGGCAAAGACCATTCCCCCTAATATGCCTTGCGCAAGGCTAAAACTGTAGGCGAGCCACGCCAGCGCTAATGCTTCAATGTGAGGCACGCCGAACAGTGAGAATAAAAAAACGAAAACAGTCTCTCGCAAGCCGATACCATTAATCGAAACGGGCAACATCATTACAAAAATTGCGACCGGGATGATAAAGAACATCGCTTCGATCGGGACATTGATACCGAGCGCTCTTGTCAAAAAAATAAAGTGTACGACCACGTTTAACTGCAGTAGAAAAGAAAGTAATAAGGCGCGAACCACCGCACCCGGCGAGTGCTTATAAGACTGGAGCGTGTTAAGCACCTTTCCGAGAAAGCCGGCGAGCCTGTGAATAACGCCGGACGACTTAAGTGCAAACGTTTCAATTTTTCCGGGAGGGGTATTCAAAACGATCCATACAAGAAGGCCTGCGCTAAAAATTGTGATGCCAACCCAAATTGCAATACTTGGAAATTGGGTGGAGATATGCGGATCCATCAAGAGCGCGATTAATGCAATTAAAAGCAGGGCTAAAACGCCCAGGAACCTGTCCACCAACACGACTGATACTGCGCCTGACGTTGTGTTTCCCAAGCGCCACGAATCATACATGCGAACGGCATCACCACCGATGGTCGAGGGTAAAAAATTATTAAAAAAAATCGCAACCATAAATGACCGAACAAGATAAAGAATGGGAGCGTCTCCACCTTGGGCGCGTATTAGCATTCGCCATCGAAACGCCGTGATGAAGTAACCCACGAAGAAGAGGCTAAATGCGAAAAAAAGCAAAGTCACATGAGCATCAGCGATGACTAACCATACTTGCTCGAGAGAAACATTGTGCGTAATCCACAAAATGAGCCCCACCGACAGAAAAATCTTCAAACACAGCACGAACGCTTTTTTCTTTCGCATGACCGGTAGTCAGTCAGGGTTTTGTTCGGACTGACGGTCTTTGATTTTTTGGGCAGGAACCCCGGCAACAATTTCATATGCAGGCACATTTCTAACGATGACCGCACCGGTCGCCGCAATACTGCCTTCTCCCAACGCGCCGCCATCGATAATCGAAACATTAGCGCCTAGCCAGGCGCCCGGGCCGACAAAACATCCCTCGGTTGGCTTTATGCCCTGCTGTGCAATGGGAATGTTTAAAGAATCGGTATGGTATTGGCCACCTCCCACTAGATAGCACCTCGGCCCGAGAACCGCGTCGTTGCCAATGACAACCGGACAGTTTTGAACGGATTGAATAATTGTATATGCGCCAATGCCGACTCGGTCACCAATATTTATGGTTCCGTCCTTACAGGAGAGCATCGTATTGTTCGCGAGGATCACCTCATCGCCGATTTGCAATGCAGTGTCATCTGTTGAATGTCGAGCATCCAATAAGACGCCTTCACTAAGCACCGTGTTGTTGCCAATTCTGATGCGATTGGGATGACGAAGAATGATATTGGCGCCAAACATCACACCTTTCCCACACGTTCTGAATAATCGCGGCCAAAAAATTTTTCTGAGTAGCAAACCAAAAGCCCCTGGAATTGGAGAGAGCCAACTGCACCACTCAAAATAGATCGTGGTTAAGAGGCCGCGCGATCCTACAATTACGGCCTGATAACGATGCAATAGGGACGAATCCTCAGTTATTGATTTTTGGGTTTTTAACGCCGAAGGTCGAGCTTTCATTGTTTCGTGTGATCCGATTTGCAAGCAGAAAAATAGTGCTATCCCACAGCCGGCACCTCGACCTTCGGACGGTATCGTCCCCGAGGCGTATGGGCCGGGACAGCGGCATCAAGTGGGGAGTCTGAAAGTGCTTGGGGCGCGGGAGTATGAGACCGCGCCGTTTTGGCGGCTCGCTCTTTTTCAGAATGGTTGTTAGTCGTTGCTTTCTGAGCCGATGTTTTATTTGTTGGTGAACCCGAGCGAGCTTTGGGTTTTCGATTAGGCTCGCGCTTTTTGTCCTTGTTGTCTGAACTTGGATCGGTGTTCTGTTTGGGTGATTCAAGAACCGCATCAGAGATTTCTTGTTTTGTCAGTGGGTGCCCGATGTATTCCTCGATGTCCATTAAAGAAAAGGCATGATCTTCGCACGCAAAACTAATGGCATTGCCGCTGGCTCCCGCACGGGCAGTACGACCGATGCGGTGAACGTAATCTTCTGCGTCTTGGGGAAGGTCATAGTTAAAAACATGACTGACGCTTGGGATGTGTAGTCCACGCGCTGCAACATCTGTGGCCACGAGTACGTTGCGTTTCCCCTCCGTAAAGGCTTTTAAAAGCTGTTCACGTTTTTTTTGAGGCACGTCCCCTGATAGCACGGCGGTTGCGTAGCCCTGCTGTTTCAGGATTCGGCCCAACCGATCGCAAGTGACCCGCATATTGGCAAACACGAGGACCCGTTGCCCTTCCGTTTGGCGCATGAGTCCGAGCAAAAGGGGCAATTTCTCGTTGTTTGCCGGGTAGTAGACCTCTTCGATCAGGTGGTCCGCAACCACCGTATTGGGCTCAATTTTTATTTCCTGGGGGTCGTTCATGTGCTCGTATCCGAGTTCATGAACGCGGTGGGATAAGGTTGCCGAAAACAGAAGGTTGAGCCGATCTTTTGGAGGTGGCATCCGTCTCAGGATGTAGCGGATATCTTTAATAAAACCGAGATCAAACATACGGTCTGCTTCGTCAAGCACCAAGACCTGTGCGGCTTTAAGGTCGAATACCTCCTGTTTATAGAAATCAATGAGTCTTCCAGGGGTGCCAATGAGGACGTCGACACCAGCGGCAAGCGTTTCGCGTTGTTGTTGATAGTCCGTGCCACCATATGCCAACCCCAGTTTGAGACCTGTACGTTTGCCGAGAACCTCAGCGTCACGGTGAATCTGAATTGCCAGTTCCCGGGTGGGCGCAAGCACGAGAGATCTGATACTGATCGGGGTTGCCGACTCTGGTTTGGGATTTTTGAGCAGGTGATTGAATATGGCGAGGAGAAATGCTGCTGTTTTGCCAGTTCCCGTTTGGGCTTGTCCGGCGACATCCTGTCCGGTTAGTGCGATAGGTAGCGATTCTGCCTGTATCTTGGTGCAAAAATCGAAGCCGGCATCTGTAAGGCCGGAAAGGAGTCTTTCATCCAGCGCAAGATCGCTGAATCGAGTCTCGGTGAGATAACTGATATCTTCCATAATTTATATTTTCTGATTTTAGGTGATTGCCTGCCGTCTCTTCGCGGGCGATCTTAGTGATAGTGTTGAAGTTTTTGCTTCGGCATTGCACCTCAAAAGGTGTTGTCGGAAGCGGAATTTTCGCGGGTAGGGGTCAGGCAGATGGGTATTTGAACTGATTGGAAAAACCCATAATAAATGGGCCCTTGATTCCTAATGCAAAAATAGGTAAAAATTAGCACTAGGTTGAGTGAACACGCCGCTTCGACGAAGATGCGGTAAGATTTCTTCCTAGCGGAAACCGGACGTTATTGTATCACAGTGCTATCCGCCCGCCTTACACCCCCCTTTTTTTAGATCCCGGTAGGGATATTAGTCAGGATTTATATAATGTCCGAAAATATTATTCATGTCAGCGACGAGTCTTTCGAGCAAGAAGTGCTCCAGTCCGATAAACCTGTATTAATTGATTATTGGGCAGAGTGGTGCGGCCCCTGCAAAATGATCGCGCCGGTACTTGATGAAGTTGCCTCGGAATACTCAGACAAGATTCGTGTCGCCAAACTTAACATTGACGACAACCCGGCAACACCGCCAAAGTATGGAATTCGTGGAATTCCCACCTTGATGCTTTTTAAGAATGGCGAGGTCGAGGCGACCAAAGTAGGCGCTGTATCAAAAGCGCAGCTGACCGCATTTCTCGATGAGAATATTTAAAGGCGCTACCCCGTTACTTACCTATGGCGTGAGAATTGAAGTGGCAAGCATAAAACCACCGGTATTCGATTAACCCATGAATTAAAAATTTGGCGAGGACGCCGACTCTAACCAATATCCCAATATCTACATCTATTCGTATTCCATCTAACCATCCGTTTCCGGGTCGGTTTTCAACAACACCCTTATACCCTACCGAGGCATTGCCGTTATGTCCCTGAGTCTTTCTGAGTTAAAACAAAAATCCCCGACAGAACTTGCTGAAGTTGCACGCTCGTTGAAGCTAGACAACGTTTCACGCTTGCGCAAACAGGATCAGATTTTCGCGATCCTAAAATCACAGGCAAAACGCGGTGAAAAAATAAAAGGAGAGGGCGTGGTCGAGATTTTGCAGGATGGATTTGGATTCCTGCGCTCTTCCAGCAGCTCATATTTAGCGGGCCCTGATGATGTTTATGTCTCTCCTAGCCAGATTCGGCGATTTGGCCTTCGAACCGGAGACACGGTTGCGGGGTTGGTTCGTCCGCCAAAAGACTCTGAGCGATATTTTGCGCTTTTGAAAGTCGAAAAGATTAATTCCCAGTCGCCTGACGAAGCCAAGAAAAAGATTTTGTTTGAGAATCTGACCCCTTTACATCCGGATGAACGAATCAGGCTAGAGCAAGGCAATGGTTCGTCTGAAGATCTGACGGGAAGAACGATCGATATTGTGGCACCGATTGGCAAAGGCCAGAGAGGGCTGTTGGTTTCTGCGCCAAAAACCGGGAAAACCGTCATGTTGCAGCAGATTGCTCACGCGATCACAGCCTCTGAGCCAGATTGTGAGCTGATTGTGTTGTTGATCGACGAGCGTCCCGAAGAAGTCACTGAAATGAAACGAACGGTCCGGGGTGAGGTCGTTTCCTCGACTTTCGATGAGCCTGCGACGCGCCACGTGCAAGTGGCTGAGATGGTAATTGAAAAGGCTAAAAGATTGGTAGAACACAAAAAAGACGTTGTGATTTTGCTGGATTCAATTACCCGACTGGCTCGTGCCTACAATACGGTGCAACCCGCTTCCGGAAAGGTTTTAACGGGGGGTGTGGATGCAAATGCACTGCAAAAACCCAAACGATTCTTCGGTGCGGCCCGAAACATAGAAGAGGGTGGGAGTCTGACGATACTGGCGACTGCCTTGATCGATACCGGATCGAAGATGGATGAGGTTATCTATGAAGAATTTAAAGGGACCGGCAATATGGAGATCCATTTAGACCGCCGAATTGCAGAAAAACGGGTTTATCCGTCGATTGTGATCAGTCGTTCGAGTACTCGCCGCGAAGAACTCCTGACCGATCCCGCCGAATTGCAGAAGATTTGGCTGCTCAGAAAGCTACTTCATCCGATGGATGATATCGAGGCAGTGGAATTTATGCTCGATAAGCTTCGCGCGACCAAAAGCAACGCGGAATTCTACAAATCGATGAATCGCTGATGCGGACTTGCGGGCGAGACGGGATTCGCCTATGATCCGTCCCCCCGCGGGCGTTAGCGCCCGCATTTTTGTCCAACCTGCTTAATTTAGATATCATGAAGCCAGAAATTCATCCTGCTTACGACACGATTAAAGTGGTGTGTGCCTGCGGCAACAGTTTTGAGACCCGGTCGACCCT
>JADHSN010000121.1 GCA_016776875.1 Gammaproteobacteria bacterium
ATCCTGGGTCGCACACGATATGGCGTTCAGACTGCTCGCTGAAATGCGAATTGCGCTATTCGAAAAACTCAATAAGCTTGCGCCGGCCTATATGGTGCGGCGACGCACCGGCGACATGGTGGGCATGGCGACTTACGATGTCGAGCTGGTGGAATACTTCTTTGCACACACGGTCGCGCCCGCTTTTGTCGCAGTGCTGATACCCGCCGTGGTGATGGCTGCTTTATTTTATTTCGGCTGGACGATGGCGCTGGTATTACTGCCGTTTTTAGCGATTGTGGCGTTGAGTCCGTTTTTCCTGAGAAAACGAGTCGATGAGATGGGCTCGCTCGCCCGCGAAGCACTCGGGGAGTTAAACGCGCATGCGGTCGATAGTGTTCAGGGGCTCGCTGAAGTGATTGCGTTTAATTATGTGGATGGCCGGCGCGAAGAGCTTGCCATGCGAACGCGTACGCATCACCAGATCCGGTTGCCATTTTTCTCGGATCTCACAATTCAAAAAGAATTGCTCGATGTGGTGACGGGCCTTGGTGGTCTGGCGGTTGTTGCGACCGGTGCCGTGTTGGTGGGTGCAGGCCAGCTGGAAGCGGCGATGTTGCCGCTACTGACATTGCTCGCAATGGCGGCGTTTTTGCCAATTTCGGAAATCTCGCAGGTGAGCCGTCAATTGGCTGACACGTTGGGTTCAACGCGCCGGCTCTACGCCGTTGAACAGGAACCGGTTCCCGTAACTGATGGGCCAGGCGGCTTCTCCGTGGATCATCAGGGTGGAGTGCCCATCGAGCTTGATCATGTTGATTTCAGTTATGAAACCAGCTCGCGTCCTGCACTTGATGACGCGGACTTTACCGCCGAAGCCGGCAAGACCATTGCACTGGTGGGCCCCTCGGGGGCTGGTAAAACCACAGTTGCTCACCTGCTGATGCGATTTTGGGATCCGCAAAAAGGGTCTATTTCGCTCGGGGGGCATGATCTGCGGGACTATAAGCTTGATGAGCTTCGCGGGCAGATCGCGTTAGTGGCGCAGGATACTTTTTTATTTAACGACACCTTGCGCACAAATATTTTGATTGCGCGACCGGATGCGAGTGAAGAAGAATTGCAGCGTACGTTGCAACGGGCTTCTTTAAGTGAATTGATCGAGAGCCTCCCTGATGGGTTGGAGACGATGGTGGGTGAGCGGGGGATGCGTCTTTCGGGAGGGCAGCGTCAGCGTGTTGCCATCGCGCGCGCTTTTCTAAAAGATGCGCCCGTGCTGATTCTGGATGAAGCGACTTCGCATCTGGACGCGGTAAATGAGCATGCTGTGCGACAGGCGCTTGAGGCGCTAATGGCGGACCGAACAACGCTCGTGATTGCGCATCGACTCTCGACTGTTCGAGGTGCTGATCAGATTATTGCGCTCGATAAGGGCAACGTTGTTGAGACCGGTACGCACGAGGAACTGCTGGCAAGGGGTGGCTTGTACGCGCAGCTCGTCTCGCACCAGGTGGCCGGCGCATCGGGACGACCAGAGAGCTAGGGCGCTGGCTTTGATGCTGTTGCGGGAAGACGGTGTAGAGGTTCCCCCAATTGACAGGCGTTAAACGCGGGGTGAGCGCCATGGCAGACGAGCGGGAGAACGGTTTAATTACCGTCCTCTCCCGCCCACTGCCCTGAATCTCCTAGCGCACGTTGGATTCCGGCGTGACTTTTCCATCGATCACCTTTTGACTCACTCCATAGAAGCGGACGGTGAACGAAAACTCCTGGCCATGGGTATTGATATTGTTTACTGCGTCATCGCCACAATTGAACGAGATGGTGATTGAGTCATCACTGTTGGTGTCCCAGCGGTATGAATTGATGCTGCGGACATCCGGTAGCAAGTAGCGATCCGCGTCGTACGCTGTAATGGACGTAAAGTAAACTGACTCGGGGTCTTCGAATGTAGTCGTGAGGCATTTGTCTCCCGCCAACAAGACCGAGTTGGTGTAAAGGTTTCCAACGCCGACCTCTGGCGAAGCGCCACCCCAGCCATTGGCATTCTCGAGATTCCATTGATGACGATCGGTAATCTCGGCAGAGGTACTTGGGAATGTGTATTTAAAGGGTGAACCCCGGGTCTCCGCTGTCAGTCTCGAGGTCCATTCTTCGACTTCCGAATAGTCATAGGGGCGAACCTCGTATGTGCCGAATGCCAGTGTGTTCACCTTGACCTGGTCCTGCGCTGCCCTCGCGATATCCAATCCCTTTTCCGTTCCCGTCCGGTAGATCAGAAAAGCGAATTGGGTTTCAACCGCTAGATCATAATCACCCGCACCGACAACATAATGTTGGCCATGCCCGCCTTCTGTTACGACTTGGATCGACATATACACATCGACCTCAGGAATGGAGAACTGAACGCGCCCGTTCTGAGTTTCCACGATAGCTGCTGAGTACAAGGTGTCATCATTCATTTGCACCGTGGCCGCTTTTTTGCCACGAGGGGGTAGGTTTCGAAGATGAACGATGTCTTTATTGGCGCCCAGGCTGACCCAGTTACGAAAGTTTCTCGCCGTTTCGGCTTCGGCATAGTTCGCCTCGGAGACAGGAATGGTGTCCGCTGCGTGGACCTGGCACATACCCAGGATGCCTATCAAGACACCCGTCGTTCGTATTCCTATCTTTAACGATTTATAAGTGAACATCAAAATTCTCCTATCAAATTCCCGCTTGGGCTAAGATCAATTTCTACATAACCTGAATATTATGACTCGTTTCAATCCGAAAAATAAGACACGGCAGCGTTTTCAACCGGACTAATTTTGCATCACTTCTTCAATGTGATCAGCGAAGCCGGTTCCGGCTTCGGCATAAATATTAAAAACCGAGTCGGCACCCGCTTCCAGCAGGATCTCATTTTCGTCAGGGTAGCGCGCGGTGGCTGAGATCCGACCGGCAAATTGAATCACGCGTAATTGCTCGAGTGCGCTGAGATTTGCCTCCAGATTGGGTAACGCCAGCATCACCAACTCAAAACGATCTTGTCCGCGCAGCTGCTCCCAAAAATCAGCATCGCTGGGCGTGCTGCGGAGCACATTTCGTCCCTGTTCAAGGTGATATTTGACTTGTTCTGCATCAAAGTCGATTCCGACGACGGTATCGCCATGACGGTTTTGCATGCGATCGTAGGTGCCCGTACCGACCCGACCCATCCCGAAAATAGCGATTGTCGCGTGATGGGTATCAATAGAGTGGTCCTCAGGTAGACGAGCCTCACTCTGAAAGCGGAGCCAGAAATTGCGATAGCGCCGATAAAGGCTTTCGTCCCGGCGGGTAAAAGGTGCTGCGACCAGGAAAGACAGCGACAAGGCGATTGACATGACCACTAGCCACTGCGGATCCAGCCAGCTATTGCTTACGCCTATCGCTGCAACGATAAGACCGAATTCACTAAAGTTATTTAAGCTCAGCGAAGTGAGCAGGGAGTTTCGTGATCTCACGTGAAAACGATTCAATAAAAAGAAGAACAGGGCTGACTTCACAAAAACAAAAGGCACAAGCGCAATTGCGATGACAGCAGCAGTCACCGTTAGATTGCCGGCCATGCCGACCGACAGGAAAAATCCGACCAGAAAAAGATTTTTAAAACTCAACATGGTTTTGCTGAGCTCTGATGATTTGGGGTGGTGAGCGATTAGCACGCCGACCACCAATGCGCCGACATCACCTTTTATGCCGGTCAGCTCAAATATCTCGGCGCTGCCTAACGCGAGTGCGAGACCGAAGAGCGCCAGGAGTTCGCCATGACCGCTTTTTTCAAGGAGTCGAAAAAAGACATGACGAAGCGGAACCAGCAAAAAGAGCGTTAATGCCCATAGTGTGGGGACTTTACCGGCGGACGCGGCCAAGAAAACCACGGCCGCAAGGTCTTGCATCACCAGGATGCCGATCGCGATTTTGCCGAATTGGGATTTGATTTCGGCTTTATCTTCGAGCACCTTCACGACGAATACGGTGCTCGAGAAACTGAGTGCGAATGCGAGAATTGCCGCATGTTTCAGGGTCATGCCGGTGAAGAGCGGTGCCCCCCATGCCGCGAATACCATCGCAGAAACGCCGAACACCGCAACCACTAAAACCATATGGATAGAGCTTACCGCCCAGACATAGGGTTTCATGAGCGTCTTGAGTTCAAGCTTGAGGCCGACGGTAAAGAGCAATAGCGTAATACCGATATCGGCTATTTTCTGAAGTGTGTCTCCACCGCTAACACCCAGCGCATTGAGCGCAAATCCGGTCACTAGAAAACCGACTAACGGCGGTAATCCCAGAAGCTTCGCACCAAGACCCAGAAAAAAGGCAAGACCAATCCAGGTCGTATCGCTCAGCAGTGGCTGGATCCATTCCCAATCCATTGGTTGTCCCTGGTTGATGAGAGTTCGGTGAGAGTGCCGGGCTCATGATTTTAGTTCACCCACGATTTGAACGTTTTGCACTTGTAAATCACAGCGGTTGACTATCATTCGACGCAATATCAATTCTAATTTGAATCCAGCAGTGTGATTTTCGGGTGGCAAACTATGAATGCTCAATCTCCTGTCGATGCGGTGGTGTGGCTTGTGCGTGACACCTGCCGACTTCAGGACAATCCGGCGTTCGATCGTGCACTCGAAGAGGCAAAAAACAGATCTGCAATCCTACTGGCGCTTGCGTGCCTGGAGCCACGGCGTTGGAAAGACGAACAATTCGGGTTGAGTCGATCAGGCCCGCAATGGCGCAGATTTCGGGCGGAATCGCTGGTCGCGCTGCGGGAATCTTTTGAGCGAAAGAACGGTCGACTCTGGATTGCAGCGGGCACGCCAAGTGATGTGATATCTCATTTCCCCTTACATGTCCATGTAAAGACCGTTGTGACCGACCTGCCGGTGGCGCCAGACGAAGAAAAAGAAAACGCGTCGCTTGTTGCGCTTGGGTTAGAGGTTCTGGCGGTGCAGGCGGATGAGCTTTTTGACGCTGCGCAGATCAAAAATGCGCTGGATCAGTTGCCCTCAAGCTTTACGAAATTTCGCAAAACGATCGAAAAGAAGCAGGGCGCCACACCGCCTGAGCCGATCGGAGCCGCCACGCCATCGACGCTATTAAGTCAGCCGTGGAAAGATCCTGATGATTTGGTAACCGCCCTGGCGGTGGCGGTGTCGACATCCACCGAGGTTGAAGCGCGAGGCGGTGAGGATGCCGCTCAAATGATTTGGCGAGATTACCTTGAGAGTGGCGCGCTGTCTTCGTACAAGAAAACGCGAAACGCTTTTTTTGGGAGAACCCAGTCAAGTCACCTATCGGCCTGGCTTGCGCATGGATGTCTTTCCGCGCGGATGATGTGGCACGATATTCTCGATTACGAGCGGCAAAACGGCGCCAATGAATCAACCTACTGGCTTCGGTTTGAACTTTTATGGCGTGAGTTTTTTAGATGGTATTCGCGTGAAGCGGGATTCGGTCTTTTTAGGCGAGAGGGACCCAGTGGTCAAGCGGTTGTTTATCAAAAAAACCCGGCAGGATTTTTACAATGGTGTGGTGGCCAAACCGGGGTCGATATTGTCGATGCAGCGATGCGCGAGCTTGCCTGGACGGGATGGTTGAGCAATCGGGCAAGACAACTGGTGGCCAGTTATTTGATTTACGACCTTAATCTTGATTGGCGACTTGGCGCCGCGTGGTTTGAAAGCCAGCTTGTTGATTTTGATGTTGCGAGTAACTGGGGTAACTGGGCTTATATTGCCGGTGTCGGGCCTGATCCGAGAGGCGGCCGGATTTTCAATCTTGAATCGCAGGCAGAGCGGTATGACTCTGATCAGCGTTATCGGACTCGCTGGTTAAATACTCAATAAACCACCGTGTTACCACGGATTTGGCATGTTTTTGATCTTAAAAGGGTCGTAGAATTGACGCATGACGGCACGAGATAAACATCAATCGAGTGATCTGAACCAGAACCATGGGCTTGGATTAGGTCAGAACCAGAAAGGGTTCGTATTGTTGACCAGCCTGGTCGTGCTCGTGGGCGCTTCCTTGCTCGCGTTTGCACTGGCCAAGACATCGCTTTTCCAGGAGAAACTCGTGGGTGCCGAGGTCTCGATGCATCGTGATTTTGAGTCCGCCGAGATCGCGGTTCGAGATCGTGAATTGGAGCTCAGTTTACTAACAGATTTAAGCCATCTTGTTGACGACGATTTTGCCAACGCGGAATGTGGAATCGTGAAGGTGACGGGTAACCTGATTGAGGGTCAAGTCGGTGGCGCGAGAATTGAGACTACTTATTATGTGCCTCCACCCAATGGATTCAACTGGGGCGACGGCGACGGTTCGAAGGTAAGACTCTGCCACAAAG
>JADHSN010000122.1 GCA_016776875.1 Gammaproteobacteria bacterium
CAAATGCTAAATAGTTGTATCGCCTTACTACTGGGTTCGGGTCTACCCGTCAGTGATATCCGCTACGACCGATTTGCTTAGGGGTAAAGTTAAACAAAGCACCTCACGCTGTTTTCTTGATTCACCTGTCCCAGCGTTTTTTGCGAACGCAGTTGTGTTCTACCGAGAGGATTTCTGTTCGATGCGTCGGAGGTGAAGCGGTGGCTCAGTATAGCCATTACACACATCCCGTCCGTTGAAAATTAAATCGCAAGCTGCATTAAACGCAACACCATCGCAAGATGGCGTCATGGATTTATAGGCGAGGTCGTTCTCGTTTTGACGATCAACCACTTCCGCCATTCGACGTAGCGAATCCATCACCAAGTCCTTGTCGACGATGCCATGATGCAACCAATTAGCAATGTGCTGACTTGATATTCTAAGAGTTGCTCGATCTTCCATGAGACCGGTGTCATGAATGTCAGGCACCTTTGAGCAGCCGACGCCTTGATCGATCCATCGAACAACATATCCAAGAATGCCCTGGCAATTATTATCGACCTCTTCAAGAATGTCCTGGGTCGACCAGTCAGGAGATTCGCTGACCGGAATCTGAAGGATATCGTCGAGCAATGCTGGCGCCCGACTCGCAATTTTCTTTTGATGAGCGAGCACGTCGGTCTCGTGATAGTGAATTGCATGGAGGGTTGCAGCAGTTGGCGAGGGAACCCATGCGGTATTCGCGCCCGCTTTGGGATGATCACTTTTTGCCTTCATCATAGCGGCCATCTCGTCTGGCATTGCCCACATGCCTTTGCCAATTTGGGCATGTCCCGGCAAGCCGCAGCGTAGCCCAATATCCACATTCCAATCTTCATACGCAGTAATCCATGGCTGCGCTTTCATTTCTGATTTTCGAATCATCGGTCCTGCTTCCATCGACGTATGAATTTCGTCTCCGGTTCGGTCTAAAAATCCCGTGTTGATAAAGATGACCCGGTCCGCAGCCGCACGAATACATTCCTTGAGATTGACGCTGGTTCGCCGCTCCTCATCCATGATGCCGACTTTCATTGTCCCGGGCGTCATGTTCAGCAGTTCCTCGGTCCGCTCAAACAACTCGACAGTAAATTGGACTTCCTCAGGACCGTGCATTTTTGGCTTTACGACATACATGGCGCCCGCCCTTGAGTTCCGATTGGCGGAGTCATTGAGATCGTGCAGCGTAATTAAGGCAGTGACAACAGAGTCAATAATTCCCTCAAATACCTCTTTGCCGTTGTCGTCAAGAATTGCTGGGTTTGTCATTAAGTGCCCTACATTTCTGACTAGCATTAACGCTCGGCCGGGCAATGAAAACGAGGTGCCGTCTGGTGCAAAGTAGTATCGGTCGGCGTTTAATCGGCGTTGAAGGCTGACCGCCCCCTTTTTGACCGTCGTGGAGAGAGTGCCTTTCATCAGGCCTAACCAGTTTCGATAAACTTCAGTCTTGTCTGGGCCATCAACTGCAGCGACCGAGTCTTCACAGTCTTGAATAACGGTAATAGCCGACTCAAGCACAATATCGCAAACCCCTGAAAGGCTCGATGCGCCGATTTGATTTGCTCGATCAATAACGATTTCAATATGAAGATGATTATTTTTAAGTAAAACAACCGAAGGGGATTCCGGTTGTCCCTGAAATCCACGTAACTGGCTTGGGGCGCTCAGCTGATGATCTTGATCGTTGTCAGTGTGCGCGATCAATGATCCGTTTTCGATTGAGTAAGCCGTCACACTGCTGTGGGAGATGCTATCAAGAGGTACGAATTGATCCAGAAAGTTATTTGCATACGCAACAACTTTGGCGCCTCGAGATGGATCATAACCGTCTACCGATACAGCATTCTTTTCCGCAATTACGTCGGTACCATAGAGCGCGTCGTAGAGGGACCCCCATCGGGCGTTTGCAGCGTTAATCGCATATCGGGCATTATTTACCGGAACGACAAGTTGGGGTCCAGGAATAGAGGTAATTTCGTCATCAACATTTTCTGTGGTCGCTTTGAAATCTGCGCCTTCAGGCGCAAGATAGCCGATTTCCAAGAGAAATTCACGATACGCGTTCGAATCATGAGGCTTGCCTTTTCGTTCAACGTGCCATTCGTTAATTGATTTCTCGAGTATTTTTCGGCGCTCAAGCAGACCCTCGTTCTTGGGCGAAAGATCCTTGATAATTTTGGCGAATCCTTCCCAAAACTGTTGAGCGTCGATCCCGGTTGAGGGAATTGCCTCGTTATTGATAAGAGCGTGAAGCCCTTTATCCACTTGAAGTCCGTGTAGGTTGATGCGGTCGTTCACAGGTAAATACCAATATTGTCTAAAAAATAGCTACAAGATGCGAAAAAGTAGGGATCAGGATTCTATCATCATCTCTATCAGAAAAAATTATGAAAAAAAGATATTCTTCTGTGTTCCGAGCGTGCTGGGTCACCCGAAATTCTGGAGTCAAAATCTAGTGGATTTTTTACCTTTATTGCTTTTTGCGATTGTGATGGTTGGCACGCCCGGGCCCGCCAATATGCTTCTGATGACATCGGGTGCCAATTTTGGTTTTTGGCGAAGCGTGCCTTTTGTGTCGGGGGTTGCACTGGGCAAACTGCTAATCAACGCGCTTTTAGGCTTAGGTCTTTGGGAAATCCTATCGACTTATTCAGAAGTACTTTTTGCGTTAAAGATGGTGAGTGTCGCGTATTTAGCCTGGTTAGCCCTTCGAATGTCTGGATTTTTACTAAAGAAGCGCGAACTCAAGCAAGCTGAATCTTTTTGGAAAGGTCTTGCGGTGCATCCGCTCAACCCTAAGGCATGGGCGATGCTGGTGTTTGCCTACGGCCACTTTCCTGCGCCTTCTCAGTCACTACTAGAGCAGACACTGGTCATCAGCGGTACATTCCTGGGCGTGCAGATTGTATTTCACAGTTTGTGGTGCGCAGGTGGAGCACTTGTCGTTCGGCTTCTTGCGGGCAAGCCGGCGGAACGCTGGCTGATGAGGGGTTTAAGTTTATGCACAGTTTTAATCGTGATCTGGGCTGTCTTACTGGATAGTCCGATCTAAAAACGTCGGGACTCGCATGCAGGTGAGTGAGCGGATTTATCTACCCGCTTCGCCGTCGGGAGTGACAGCTTTTATTTGATGCCACTATCGAATCAAGTAGCATCGGCGCTTTATTTGATTTACGGGTCAGGCTTGTGAGGTGCGCCAGCGATTGCACTCGGGGTGCATATCTTCGGCTTTGAGTCGTATCGGAAATTTGCTTCGGATTAATTGATCTGCCAGCGGGCTGAAATAATTGGGATAGTGGGTCGACAGTATTTGGCGACTTACTTTTTTGCTGCGCTCGAACAGGTCCAAAGCGCCTTCAGCTTCCCATTGGTCGGTCGGCCCGCGGTCCATAATTTTGGGGTAGACATACTCACTTTCCATGACGCTTAGGGTTTGTTCATTACCCAAAAAGTGACCAGGATCAATGGCACACTGATGGATAGTGTCTACTGCGAGTGTATCGTCAGATATTTCAATTCCGCGAATGGTTCGCTGAATCATTCCTACCGCTTCGTTGTCGATGACCATTGATTCAAAACTGCAGCCCATCAGGCTTCCCATCATGCCGCCCACTTCGCAAACCCGGTTCGCTCCGGATAAAGCCGCTAGCGCGATAGTTAAACCTTTTTCATAACCATACTGCGCGTCCGGAATTTTAGAGTCGGTCATGCCCGCCCCGACACTATTGGGGAGGCCATAGTAATTACCTACTTGAATCGCGGCAGCTGCAAGAAGCGCCTGTTCTCCGCTGCCGCCGGTGAACGAACCTGTTCTCAGGTCTGTTACGAAGGGCCAGGTGGCGAAAGTGACAGGGCAGCCGGGTCGAATTAGGTTAACGATCACCAGGCAAGAAAGGGTTTCGGCAACGACCTGGGCCAGGATTCCAGCGAGCGTTGCGGGTGCTGTTGCACCAGATTGGGGTGCGACGGCGATATCACTCACGAGGCCAAGTCGGGTCGCATCCATCATGACTTCAAGATTCTCTCTGCCGAACCGGAGGGGTGAAACGATTGGACAGCCGCCAAAAATAACGGAAGGCTTTTTCATAAAAGCACCGTCGCCACCGGACGCCAGATCGAAAATTTTTAATGCGGGAGGAATGTTTTCTCGTTTTCGAAAAGATAAACACAAAGGCTTCTCTGTGCCTGCCATCAAAGCATAGACCATGGTCATATCGTGTTCGAAATCATCCGGGACATCAGTCCCGATCACGGTATCTCCCGACATGTGAATGTTATCGAGTTGGTCGACCAGACGGGTAAAATCGTACATATCGAGCATCGTCGACGCCCGATACTGAAGCTTGTTGCTGTCTAAAGTAGTGACCGCGCTCCCTGAATTTGAGAAGTAGACTCGGTTGCCGTCGCAGTAAATGTCGTCTTTTCCAGATCGAGAGCCCCGTGCAAAAACGGTGTATTCACGAGCGGCCCCCGAGATGATGTCTTCAACCAAGCTTCTGGGGAAGCACAGCCGACCATGACGATTGAGCTCGGCACCAAGGGGAAGAACGATATCCAGCAGTTCCGTGAGGGGATTGCCAATACCGGTATTTTCTAAAATAGTAAGGGCAGCTTCATGAATTTTTACGAGATCGCTGTCCTTCAGCGGTTGGTATTGACCCCCCCTGCATGCCGGGTTGGATGGCAGGGCTTTTCCCTCCGATGAGACGCGCCTGAGTTCTTGCCTGGCGATCGGCAGCAGTCCGCCGTTTTTGACGTTTGTCTGGGGCTTTCATAGGTTCTGATTTAACCATGGCGCAGGTGCTAATTGATCAAAGTGCGCTTGTTCTAAAAATTTTCGACCCTAATCATACCAATTTTCCGCAAAAACCGATTGGATTCTGGGTCGGTCGGCACGATAAGATTCATGATGTCGTAATCGTCAGGAAATCCGTGGAGAACGATTGGTGTCTAACAAACAACCGAGGCCGTCTTTTTGAGCTTGGATGTAAAGATTTTGGATTCAACTACATTTGGTGATTGATATGGCAGAAAACTTTTTTAATCTGGATGACCTGTCACAAGGAATAATGCGCGAGCTGGGTCCAGGGGTGACCACCCGAATATTTGCAGGGGATCATGCAATGCTTTCTGTTGTTCGAATAAACCCTGGCGCTGAAAGTGAGATTCATTCACATGAGCAGGAGCAATGGGGTGTCCTTTTAAGCGGTGGCGGGGTTCGCATACAAGGTCATGACAGCATCGGCGTTTCAGCCGGAGATTTTTGGCGAACCCCTCCAAATGTTCGCCATGCTTTCAGGGCGGGCAGCGAAGGTGCCACCGTACTCGACGTATTTAGCCCACCGCGGGACGAGTATCGAATCAAAGGTAGTGGTGTCGGCACCCAAGCAAAAAGCAAATAATGAAATATCCGTTAAGTAATCCAGCCGAGTCAGGGTTTTTTATGCCCGCTGAATGGACGCTTCATGATCGGTGCTGGATGGCGTGGCCGTGCCGAGAGGGTTTTGTGAGTGAGGCAATTTGCCAAAATTATGTCGAGGTGGCGCGGGCGATTTCAAGATTCGAGCCGGTATCGATGGTGGTTCATCCACGCGATCGAGCCATTGCCCAGGCGGCTCTTGGTAACAACATTGAATGCGTGGAGATCCCGATTGATGATGGCTGGTTTCGGGACAACGGACCCAATTTTTTGATCAACGATCAGGGCGGTGTAGCTGCGACATGTTTTGGATTTAATGCTTGGGGCGGCAACTATGAACCTTTTGCTGATGACGCGCAGGCAGGACCAAGATTACTTTCCCATCTCGGGCTGCGTCGATTTCAGTCCGAAATGATCGCGGAAGGAGGCGGCATCACAGTCGACGGACAGGGGACGCTGATTACCACTGAGACCTGTTTTCTGAATCCGAACCGAAATCCTGGCTGGAGCAAAAGCGAGGTCGAGAGGGAGCTTTCTCGTATGCTGGGCGTGACCAAGATCATTTGGATTCCCGGCGACCCGCTGGAGGATGAAACCAATGGCCACGTAGACGGATTAGCTGCTTTTGTGGGACCGGGGCGTGTACTGGTCGAGGCCGCATTCGATCGTGACCATCCGCGTTATGAAATCTTAATGGAGAATCGGAAAGCACTCGAAGGTCAAACTGACGCAAAGGGGCGTCCGCTGGATTTAATTTTTATAGAAGACGCGTGGCAGTGTGATGGTGGAGAACGCTTCTGCACGTCATATATCAATAGTTATATGGCCAACGGTGCTATCATTATGCCGTCGTAT
>JADHSN010000123.1 GCA_016776875.1 Gammaproteobacteria bacterium
CCACAATCCGCCACATCAACGTATTAAAAGGTGTGGGAGTAGTGAAGAATTTTAACTCCTCCCGCGTCGTATCAAACCTCTCCGCCACAGCACTTACCACCAGTAATTTAGCAACCCAGGACCAACTCAAATATAAACAACTCACAATCAATCCGGTTTTGAGTGCAGTTTTTGCGAATGCCCTAATCGGAGCCAGAAGCGCCACTATCACGGCCACCAATAGCGGTAATGTATATAGTGGGTCGATTATAAAAAGCGTACTCCACATGGTTGGCGTCACAGCTAGCGGCCAGAATAATTGTGTGCCGTATGCAGTATGAGCATCAAGCAATGGATGAGTTATCAGCGCTAGCATAACGGCCCAGAACCAGGGTTTAGGAGCCTCTCTTACCGGCTTGTAATAACGTCTCAGAATTAGCCAGAGTGATACTGCAAACGGAATGAGTATTACTAGAGAGTGAGAAAAACCACGATGCAAGGTGAAGTTGGCAATCGAATTGCCATAATCGATCATTACGTCTAAATCGGGTAATGTACCTAGCGCACCTCCCACGACCAGGGCTCTGCGGCGATGCTTTGCAGGCACACAAACAGCGGCAACGGATGCCCCTAGGGCAAGCTGGGTGACTGAGTCCATCGAAGCGCTACCAGTCTATTTGACGAGCATGCAAATTGAAAAAGTAGAAACGATCTTCATCAGACGTTCTCCAGGATAATCGGCGAGTTTGGCCTGAGGAGTTGAAGATATCTATCGACTGACGCGCAGGCTGACTTTGATGGCGCTTAAATTAACAGACTGGGTGAGATAAATCTAATGCGCTTGATGCATCTAAGAGCAGAGAATTGGGTTAAGCGGTTGGAATGAATGGGGTTTAACTGTCCCCACCGCCACCAATAGTCTGACCCCCACTAATCAACTGCAACTCAAAGTCAGTCAGATCACCATCTTGTCCTAAAAAGTCCTGATGAGCGTAGACCTCATCTGATGTGATGGTAAAGCCATGAGTCTTCGCAAGGGTTGTTATGCCCTCTCCCATGCCTGAACCATTGGCGGTTGCGGTATTAATAATGGAGATAACTTGCTCTTGAAGATCGTCATCTTCAAGGACGGCGTTACGGAAGGATTGGAAGTCGGACATGGTTTTCTCCTTGGATTACGGCTCAAGAATAACGCTGTCTTAGGAATGACTCAACTTGTAAGTGCGATGGGGATCACATAGGGAATTAGGCAGAAGTCAGCATAGATAAGTATCATGCGGTTGCCTAGAGAGGCCCTACACGCATCTTAGGTCGGAGGATTTGGCGACGAATTTAGGACAGTAGTTCTCTCGGTATATACTTTGGCTGTGCCATTCGGTATCTGGATCAGCTTAAGTTCAAAAAGTACAATATACACCCGAGATCATCACCATCTGAGGGGAAGCCTCGAATGCCTGACCTAAAATTAGTTTATTTTAAAATGCGAGCGTTAGCAGAAGCGCCCCAACTGATGCTGCACTACTCGGGCACGCCTTATTCTTATGAGATGGGGTGGGATTACTTCGGACAACCGTGGAGTGAAGTCAAATCATCAGTTCTTTATCGCCAGCTTCCGCTGTTGGTTGTCAATGAATCTACTGAAATCTTCCAAAGCGGTGCAATCACCCGATATTTAGCGGAACTAACAGGGCTTAAGCCAGATGATGCACTTTTGCTGGCGGAAGTGGACGCCCTTTACGAAGCCTCCCAAGAATTATTCCGGCCCCTGAACCCAACCATTAATTTTGCTGTGGGTGAGGAATTCTTATCGATGCGAAGCAAGTTAATCGAGCAGTTAGCACCCCGTTTTGAAGATTTCGAGCGGATCCTTGGATCACAACCGACAACACCATTCTTCTTTGGCGACGATCCTTTTTATTGTGATTTTGGCGTCTTTCACCACGTCAATCTTGCGCTGGATCTCGATGAAAATCTTTTGGATCCGTATCCCTCCCTTTCTAAATTTTTGTCAAACGTCGAGCGCCTAGATGGCGTGAAAGAATATCTCGACAGCAGGCCGGAACTGATTGGCGTGGGATCAAAACCTCAACTTCTGATCGACGGGGTTGCTAAATCGACTGGGGTAGTAAATGACTAGTTGTTTCGGTATCGGGCAAATGCGCTATACGGATCTAACAGCAGCGAAATCGGAAAGACACTAACGGACAGCCATTTCTACTCTCCCCCGGTGCGACTGGGAGCAAGGCAAGGGAGGCCCCGACGATCAGGGCCTCCAGATTACTTACCGAACTTCAATGGTGACGTGCGCGAGTTCACCGGTATATGCGCTATGCCGCATGGGACCGACATTACGCATCAGCACGGGCGTTGCGCGATCCTTTGCAATATCGGCGCCCTCATCGAATGAGAACCGAGATAGGACAGTGGTTTCAAGTCGGGCGCTGGCAACTGCTCCTTTGCTCCTTGCCGCGGATTTGCTTATCTTCTTTTCATATTGCTGGTGCCAATGTTTGGTATCGTCCACGAAGTTACCTTTTAATAGCTCGTCCTGAAACGCTTCAACGAATTTTTTAAACGAGTTAAGAGTCCACTTTTTGCCTCTACCAAAATGGTCCTCGCCATAAATCCGTCCAGATTTTTGACTCTCGCTGAAATAAGTAGTGCCCCTCACCACTACCGTCACACAGTCATTCTTTTTGTCCCACCAGGAAGCCGTTTTCTTGCTTGGTTTAAATCCTTTAAAACCGGAATCCGGCTTCCCACTCTCTTTTAGCAATACTTTTTGAGCGTCTATTTCTTCTTGAACCATTTGTCGAGGCGACAACTCTGGTTTTCTTATCTTGGTCTTCGTAAAGACCATCGATTCCCTGTATTTATCGAAACCACTCATGAGTATTTCCGTCCTCGTTTTCCGAGATTTTCTTCTGAATTAGTGTAGGTCACAGAACTCTACGAAAAAGTTCTTTGGTCTTCAATTAATCCCATATTAATCCATTAACAGACCACGACATCCATCATGAAAATACGTTCCCATATACCCCAATTACTTCGTTCAGATTTTTATGAAGAACGATGACCGTCCGACTGAAATAAGTAGCCGCCTGCAAAAGCACTGCGCCTACAACGATAATCCGAAGACGAGTCCTTCTAGCTACCAAAGTCCAGAGTCAGCAGCAAACGACATTGCTTAAGGGGTACGGCGGGCGAGCGGTGTACGAGGCCTGCGTGCCTGTTGCCCTGCCACTCTTCCCCTTTCAATAAAGCCACTTCAGAACTTGCCATTTTTTGAATATCGGCTTCTCTTTTGTAAAGCCCGGATTCCTGATCTGACTGGCCAACGCTTCCACTTCCAAGTTTCCGGCGATTTACCGCATGATGTGGAAGCCATTCAGTGGCAATACCACAATATGTCGTGATCAATCTGCAGGGGACGCGATCCGCATGAAACTTCGGGCACATGCTGTCCCCCAAAACTCTCATGCGTAGACCTGCTTGCTCTAAATCAAACAAACAGCAAAACATTTCGACGAGTTGTGACGCGTCATCCGCCAGATCATTGAAACGTGGATCACCTATCTCCCTACGCATCATTGATCGGGCATCACCCGGTGATACAACGATTGAAATAGAAGTATCCGGTCGGAAAATAACAAAATCATTAACCAGGGTTTTAAATTCTGCGGAAAATTGACGTTGCCACACGGCAAGATTGACGTCTTCGTGATAAATGTCTGAAAAAATTTCCGGATGGCCACCTTTAACCGCTCTGCGGACTTTTGCCCGAGTCTCGGTTCGTCGCTTTAAGGCATTCGTGTTATTTAAAACTATTGAATTCATGTTTAATCCCATGCCGGAAAAGGATCAGGGAACGTTTGCCAATAAGTCCTGCCTTCAAGAACCTCCTCTTCAGTCAACAGGCAATCATCCAACGCTTTAACCATACCGGTCCGGTCAAGGTTTTGGCCAATAAAAACCAATTCCTGGCGCATATCCCCAAAAGGCTCCACCCATTGTTCTTTAATAGTCGCTAAAGAATCTGCATCCCGGGGCCAGTTCTTTTCAGGCACCGCTTTCCAGAACATGCCCGCAAATCCATAACGCGCGATTCCGCCCGCCTGACTCCATTGACCCGCAAACTCAGGCCTGGTCGCCAACCAAAAATAGCCTTTCGACCGAATCAACTTGCCGAATTGTTCTGTACCGTGAAGAAAATCGTGAAACTTCTGCGGATGAAAAGGGCGACGCGCCATATAACTAAAACTGGCAATCCCATATTCTTCCGTTTCGGGAACATGCTCGCCTCGCATTTCTGTAAGCCATCCCGAGGCTTCTTGTGCTCGCTCGAAATCAAATAACCCAGTATTGAGAACTTTATCGATGTCAACTTCCCCATTTGAAATCGGGACAATACTTGCATGAGTGTTCAGGGTTTTTATAATTGCTTTTAAGCGATCGACATCCGCTGTTGGAACCAAATCAGTTTTGCTGACTAAAATCAGATCTGCAAATTCAACCTGATCAACCAAAAGATCCGCAACACTTCGCTCGTCTTCTTCTCCCAGTGACTCTTCCGTGTCTTTAAGAAATTTGGCTTCGTCATAGTCTTTCAAAAAATTGACAGCATCGACTATCGTTACCATCGTATCCAAATTCGCGACATCTGAAAGAGAAGTACCGTCTTCGCCCGCAAAAGTAAACGTCTCTGCAATGGGTAGCGGTTCGGAAATTCCGGTTGACTCAATAACGAGATAATCGAATCTTTTCTCTCGAGCCAGTTTCGTCACCTCTTCGAGAAGATCTTCACGAAGCGTGCAGCAAATACAGCCGTTGCTCATTTCGACAAGCTTCTCTTCACTACGGTTTAGGGAGACCTGAGACTGGACGATGGCCGAGTCAATATTGATCTCGCTCATATCGTTCACAATCACGGCAACTTTTTTCCCGTCCCGATTGTTCAAAATGTGGCTTAGGACCGTTGTTTTTCCCGCGCCTAAAAATCCCGACAGTACCGTCACGGGTAGTTTTTCGTCGATTGCTGCGCCCAATTCTGATTTCCGAGTCTTGAAATAATGTTATAATATAACATAAATATTTGGCGAGCTTTTTTGATTTTCTGCTTTGCGGGATTAGCCAACTCGATGCAAGTTTTTAAAAAACGTGGTGACGGGTCTGGAAAAAAAAGCGGCTCCTAAGAGCCGCTTTTTTTGTTCCCGAATTAGCACTCCAGAATCAAACGCCAATCCGGCTATCCAAAGAGCGAGCAAAACGCAGCCCGCATAAAGAGTACCTGATCTGAAAAAACGAACCACGCCCGGCTCCCGACTGCCACCTCGAACCATTCTGCTTTTTCTACGATGACCTAGTTCTTAATAAAGGCGTCTGGATAGTTGGTAAAGTAATCATCTGAAATGGGCGTCATTACGTTACTCTCTATCACCGCCCCCGCTTCCCTGCGCATTTCAGTAAGTTCTTCATCATCTCGAAACGCTTGAATCGCTTCCATGCTGGGAAACATCATAATGACATGTAGTTGATCCGGATTTTCTTTCTCGGTCCCAGCGAAGAGAAACTTGATCCCATGCTCATCTAATTTTCCATCCTGCTGGTAGACCATCTTTTGCCACGTATCGAATCCCTTTGTTATTGTGATCTGACCTTTTACGATTATTGCCATTATTTTCCCTTTATGTGTTTAAACTTATCTAAACGATACGGTTAACACCCAAAAAAATCTGATCAAAGTTTAAGTGTTTCTTCCTCGCTGACGCCTTATTATCAACTCCAATTCAAAATCATTCAGGTACTCGAAGCACTTTTTATCTACGGATTGCGCCGAATGACATTGTGGACTTCGACCACCTCCGGCCGACCAGGGTCCATCCCCATTTCAGCCAACACGGGCTGAAGGCGAGCCCCAAAAGCCTCGAATTCTTCCTGCGAATCAAAAAGTAAAGAAACTTTCATTTGATCTCCTGACCCAAAGCAGACTTCAAGTTCAAGTCCGGGGGCTGGATGAATACCCTCTTCGTACAGTCGGGCGACTATTGCGTCATATTGCTCTGCGGTCATGGATGGCGGCGCAAATCTAGCTAACAAACTCATTGGAAAACTCCTTTAGGTTTTTAAAAAAACAATTTTTTCTCGGTTAGTGAATATATTTATCCAAAAAATTTAATAAAGTCAATTAACACAAATCATATGATTTGAGCTGTACGCCACTGCCCAAATAAATCCTCGTGTAACGTCTGAAGAAGAATCAGTCG
>JADHSN010000124.1 GCA_016776875.1 Gammaproteobacteria bacterium
AGGGTCCCGCTGCGGAAGACGTTACTCCCGTCGATTGATCTGGTGCTTGTCGGCTGTATTTATTTGCGGCCAACAACGCAAAACTTCTCATCGCACTTATGAGCGTGCGCGCTCGCTAGCGTTATGCTGAAGTTTTTTTGTATCAGTTTTCTCGCCCTCGGTGCCGGGCTTGCGTTGATCGCAAGCGCCGGTCTCGTCGCTGTGCTGCTCAACAGCTCAGGGCTTCCCCTTGTTTCTTTCTCGGCCGTCATTTTAGCGCTGACATTCGCCTCGCTGGCCGGCATGATCGGCATTATCGGTCTCGCACGGGCGGTGCCGGAGAATCCGGATCTTACGAAAGAAACGCCTTCAAGCCCCGACTGGCGATCCAGTATCCAACACCTGTCTGGCCTAACAACCTATCTGGGGGTGCCCCTCGGCCATTTGCTCGGGCCCTGGATCACTTGGCTCATCTGGCGACGCCACGCGCCCTGGCTCGATGCCAACGGACGCGCCGCGCTTAACTTCGCGCTAACGATTAGTATTTTTTACGTCAGCTGCCTAATTTTGGTTTTCTTTTTTATCGGCTTTATTTTGCTCGGCCTGCTAATGGTGTTTCACATCTGGGTCTTGGTCCGAAATGCGTGGCGGGCCTCAGTCAACTTGCCAGCCCGTTATCCGCTGTCCATAAATTTTCTACGTTAAATCGAAGCAAATACTTTCTTCGCAGCCGATATCGTTTCGTCGATCTCACGATCGGTATGCGTGATAGAAATAAAGCCTGCTTCAAATGCAGATGGCGCTAAGTAGATTCCTTTTTGCAGCATGCCATGAAAAAATTTCGAAAATTTTTCCGTATCACAATTCATCACTTCGCTAAACGATGTAACCTTATCGGCTTCGGTAAAGAACAAACCAAACATCCCGCCCACCGATTCGGTTGCCATAGGCACCCCCGCCTGAATCGCGGCCTCAGATAGGTCTTTTACGAGTCTCTCAGTTTTTTCAGTCAGCTCTTCGAAAAAACCGTCTTTGGAAATTTTCTGCAACGTTGCGATTCCCGCGGTCATCGCGAGCGGGTTGCCGGAAAGCGTACCCGCTTGATAAACCGGTCCTAGCGGCGCAAGTTTAGCCATGATTTCGGCCTTTCCGCCAAAAGCACCAACCGGCAGGCCGCCACCCAGCACCTTACCGAGAGTCGTGAGATCGGGTTGGATGCCGTACAGACCCTGAACGCCTCCCAGTCCAACGCGAAAACCGGTCATGACTTCATCAAAAATAAGCACCGCACCACTTTGATCACATGCCGTGCGCAGGGCTTCAAGAAATCCGGGCGCGGGGGCAATACAGTTCATATTTCCGGTAACGGGCTCAACGATAACCGCAGCAATCCGATCGCCCTGCTCGGCAAAAATTTGCTTCACATCCTCTCTATTGTTGTACTCAAGTGTTAGCGTATGCCGTGCAGCATCCGCTGGGACCCCCGGTGATGTCGGTATTCCAAGCGTTAGCGCGCCCGACCCCGCCTTGACCAACAAACTGTCTGAGGCGCCGTGATAACAGCCCTCAAACTTAATTAGCGTATCCCTACCCGTAAAACCGCGTGCCAGTCGAATCGCGCTCATCGTCGCTTCTGTGCCTGAATTGACCATCCGCACCTGGTCCATTGACGGCACGGCGGCGCACACAAGATTGGCTAACTGGGTTTCAAGTGCCGTCGGCGCGCCATAGCTCAAGCCGTTTTCAGCCGCGTGCTGAACGGCGGCTACCACATCAGGATCCGCATGCCCCAGAATCATTGGACCCCATGAACCCACATAATCAATATAGCGTTTCCCATCGGCACCATATAGAAAAGGGCCCTGAGCGCGATCGATAAAAACAGGGGTGCCGCCAACCGATTTAAAGGCGCGCACAGGAGAATTAACCCCGCCCGGAATAACCTTACAGGCGCCATCAAACAGGTTCTCGTTCGTGTCACTCATAGAAAGCTCCATCAATTAAATTTTGTTTTATCAGATCCGTTTTTGAATAAATTATTTGGCTCGCTTGGGCTAGAATTTGAGCCTTCAAACTTTCAAACTTTCAAACTTTTTCCTAATGGCGAATCGAACATTCATGTGCATCATCTGTGGCTTAGTCTACGACGAAGCGGAAGGCTGGCCTGAAGACGGAATTGCACCCGGCACTCGCTGGGAGGACGTCCCCGACGATTGGCAATGCCCAGACTGCGACGCGACCAAAGCTGATTTTGAGATGATCGAAATTTAACCAACGCTCGCTCCGAGGTCGACCCGTCTTTTATGATAACCCTGCAAGCTCATCCGCCGAAATGATGAATACCACCGACTCTTCGTTCTCTGACATGAGCCAAGTAAACGGTGTTTTTACATAGGCAGTTTCTAATGCCTGCTGGGCGCTACCTGCTTCAACCACCAGGAGTCCTTTCGGACTGAGGTGATCGGCCGCCTCCTTGAGCAGGCGTTGAATGAAATCCAACCCGGTCTGGCCACCGGAAAAAGCCAGCTCGGGCTCGTAGTGGTACTCTTTCGGGAGCGTGCTCATCAACTCATCGCTCACATAGGGGGGGTTACAAACGATCAGGTCATATTTTTTATTACCGATTCCAGAAAAAAGATCGCCTTCGATCATCCGAACTCTTTTTTCTACCCCATAGCGTTCAACATTGCGTCTCGCGACGTCGAGCGCGTCTTTGCTTAAATCGCTGGCATCAACCGTTGCCTCCGGAAACGCGAGCGCCAAAGAAACCGCAATACACCCACCGCCGGTACACAGATCCAGTATCGCACTCACGTTGTCATTAGCGAGCCAAGGATCAAAGCGATCAGGAATCCATTCACCAATATGAGAGCGCGGAACAATGGCACGGGAATCAATGAAAAACTCATGACCGGCGAACCATGCTTTATTGACCAAATACGCCAACGGTTGGCGAGTCTTGATTCGCTTGCTCAAAAGGTCATGGACCGAATCCATTTGATGCTCAGTCAAATCCTGTGTCCAAGGAATATCATCAGCGCCAGCGTCGAAACCCAGCGCCTCAAGCACAAGCCACACGGCTTCATCGAAAGCATTGTCTGTTCCATGCCCAAAAAAAAGATTGGCATCTTCAAGATCTTGAGCCACCTGATCAACTTGCACTTCCAATTTCATTCTTTTTATTTACTCACTAACGGGCGAGGACGTCCCGAACTGCCTGAACCATCGTTTGAACCGATTCATCATGCTTGATCAACTGTATCACCTCGCCTTTTGTATCAATAAGATAAGTAGAGGCTGAATGATCGATCGTATATCCAATTGCTGAATTTGGCTGGTCAACTTTGTTATACAGCACATAAAACTGCCTGGCGACTGCCGCGACTTCATCTGGGCTGCCGGTCACCCCGGTAATTCTTTTATCGAAAAACGCGGCGTATTCCGAAACCTGAATCGGGGTGTCTCTCTCGGGATCCACACTCACAAACAAACCCGCTACCTTTTCAACTTCCCCGGGATTCAGTGCATTAAAAACCGCACTCATCCGAGAAAGATCTGTGGGGCAAACATCAGGACAGGATGTAAATCCAAAAAACAGCATCACCACCTTGCCACGGTAGTCGCTCAGCGAGACGGGCCCAGAGGCCGACATCAGCGTGAAGTCGCCACCCAATTGCGCATAAGGATTGGGCGGCGACCCAAAACGCTGTTGCAGCCAAAACCCGCCCACAATACTAGACACCGTCAACATGCCCAGGACCAGGATAACGCGAAAATCGCGGCTTTTTATCACCCTTCATTCCCTATATGAACGCGCGGGACTTGCTGACCTTTTATCGTGCAACTTAGCTTATCGGAAAAATACATGCTTTATTTGATCACTCGCTATGATCACTGTGATCTTTCTCAGATCCGACCATCTTCACAACCGCTATCACCGGCAACCGCTCGCTGTCAGCAAACTCCAGCTCAATAGTTACTTGATCACCCGGCTTAAGATTACGGGTTAATCCGATCAGCATAATATGAAAACCGCTAGGCTTGAGCGCCACTTCGCCGTATGACGGTACGGGAATAGCATCTACCCGCCGCATTTTCATCATGCCCTCTTCCATAATGTGGTTATGCAGTTCAACCGCATCAGCGACATCAGAATGAGCGGCGATCAAAGAGCGCGGGCGCGGGCCACTGTTATGCAAATTCAAAAAAGCAGCGCTCACCATCTGACCCGGTGGAACCATTCGAACGACAGGTGCATGAACTTCAAGCGTACTCGCGAGTGCCGGGAATCCTGATAGACAGGTTATCAACGCGACAAAAAGGGTAACTCTGTTCATTATTTTAATCTCCAACTTTAATTTGGCGCAGACTATCCAGAGGGCTTTTTGGTAATCCGTTAACCCACAGAAAGTCACATTACTAAGAAAAAATTAATGCTGAAGGCGGTGCGCGCGGCGGAAATTCAGCGCCCGTCACTGAAACCAGTCCAGCAACAGTCGAGCGATAACGATCGAGGGCCTGTAGAAGTACCGCCCCGGCCACCACGCGATCTCTCGCGATCGAGATCGTAATCGCCGGCATTTGAACGCAGTCTGGACACCCCGAGTTGAGCAATTCTGGGGCCCACGGTTGATCACTTACCCCCGGCAAAATTACCGAAATCTGATGTGCACCCTGTTGCGTACAAACTGTAATCCAGTGAATTCTGGATACCCCGGCATGACTTGTTGCAAAAAGCCCCGATAAGGACTGGGCAACGATCACCATCGCAATCAGAAATAACTTTTTTTGTTTGAGTCGCAATCTTTTCACCTGTCGCATTTTACCCGAGACTCGATCAAACACGTTTCAGATACACCCGGAATGACTTCCGGACTTCCAAATCATCTCAATTCTTTAACCACTCGGACAAAGACGCTTTTTTTCGACGACGCACCGCTCAAGCATAAATGGGTGACTGATCACGAGCACGCCTTTGGATGTCTTTTTGGAAATCCAGCCCCTTACGGCGACCGCTGCTTGCGCCAGAAGGCCGGGGGGATAGTCGAAACCGGCCTCCCAATCTGCCCGACGAATTAAGACATCCAAATCATCGCGCACTGAAAACCTGAACCATTTTGGACCTAGCTTTAATGCAGTGAACTTATCCAAAATAAACTGAAACCCACCGCGAATTTGATCGGCGCCAGCAACATCAAAATAAGGGATTGACCACATACCCGCGCCTGACGTTCGCGCCACATCCTCAGCCAATGCAAAACGGTCAAGATAGCGGTCATTGGGAGCAATGGCGACCACACTTGCCAGACCCTGCTTGATCAGAATCTCCTGGACACTGCTGCCATCTTCAAGAAAAAGATAGGCAAGCGTCCTCCCGTACCGGTCTGTTTTGTCGAGCGCCTCTTCAAGGAAAATATTGCCTTTGGAAAGCGTTTCGACAAGTGTCTCGTATGCAGCATCTGCCAACGGCTCGGCAGTTTTTTGGTCGGTCTCGCGCTCGGGCGTATTGATACCGGCGAGACGAACGATCTCGCCCGAGGTGAGCACGACGGTATCACCGTCTACAACCCGACCAACCTCAACCGCTCGGCTCGATAAGGCATCGACGTCGGAATTGAAAAAAAACGCACACCAGAGGATGGCCACCCGCAATAAATAGCGCTTTGCGACTGACCCGGTTCGCCAGATTCGACTGGCGTTGCGTGAACTAGGCCGAACGGCCGTACTTTTTCTGGAACTTACCCACGCGCCCGGCGGTATCAACGATCTTCTGCTGGCCGGTGTAAAACGGATGGCAAGCAGAGCAGATCTCAACGTGAAGTTCCTCGCCCAGGGTCGACCGGGTCTCAAAACTGTTGCCACAGGCACACACCACTTTAATCGTGTCGTACGCAGGATGAATTTCTGGCTTCATGATATCTAAATTAAGCAGGTTGGACAAAAATGCGGGCTCTACCGCCCGCGGGGGGACGGATCATAGGCGAATCCCGTCTCGCCCGCAAGTCCACATCAGCGATTCATCGATTTGTAGAATTCCGCGTTGCTTTTGGTTGCACGAAGCTTGTCGAGCATAAATTCCACTGCCTCGATGTCATCCATGGGATGAAGTAGCTTTCTGAGCAACCAAATCTTCTGCAATTCGGCGGGATCGGTCAGGAGTTCTTCGCGGCGAGTACTTGAACGACTGATCACAATCGACGGATAAACCCGTTTTTCTGCAATTCGG
>JADHSN010000125.1 GCA_016776875.1 Gammaproteobacteria bacterium
CACAATTTTCCGGGTTTCAGCGCCCGCCTCAAATCGCCCAACGACACGAGGGGATTGATTCAAAACCGTTACTGGCCCTGCCGAACCCAGAATAATCAGATCATTCGCTCGCAGTTGCCGGCCTCGCGCTTTAAGGTCACTCGCAATCTTCCGGATCAGAAGAGCGACACGAGCGCCATCGGACGTAAGGCCGTCTCCTTTGCTCAATATCACACCGTCACTATTGAGCAATGTCGCATTCAAGGTGCCAGAGACCGCCTGTAACCCGCCTTGGCCCGACAGGGAAATAGGATGACCCATTACAACAAATCGAATCCCTAGATTAACAGCGGTTTGAGGCGTTATCGCTTCGGGATTGGGCTCGCTCATCAAATCATCTCTTATCAAGACAGCCGGAATGAGCTCTGAAAAAAAAGGCGCGGGGGCATCACCTTCTGATACCTCGGCTCGGGTTGTCCCGTTGGTTGAACCTATTCGCAAAACCCATGCGGGTGCCAACTGAAGGTTAGCTGAATTTGATGAGGCGACCGTCGCCCCCGTTGAAGTAAACATGTTTTCGAGCAACACCCCGAGCAAAGGTTTCCCAGCTGGCGTCCGTTCCCGGAAGTAACCTGCCGTGGCACCAAATTCAGCTGCCACATCGAGCATCAAAAGATCCTGGATCTCTATTGCTGTTTTTAGGTCGATATCGCTTAGCGGCGAGTTCAAATTTTTCCGCTCAACAAACGCTTCTCTCGCCTCGCGAAACCGGTCTTTTGCGATGTCAGCACGCGCGGACACCAACGTCATCAACGTCAAAACAAAAACGCCAAGAACCAGAATCCGGATATTTGATTTTTTACGTTTAACCAATTGCCTCACACAGCCTTGACCATTAATGTGGATAGTGCAAACATGATGCCAACCCTGGAACTCGGCATCAAGTGGCATGAAGTCACCTAACCATTGATCACAAAAAATGGCTGGCAATCATTTAGAACAACATGGGCGAATTAGCATTACGGAAGCGGCGCGGGTGTTCGGCATCTCAACAAACACAATAAGAAGAAGGGTCAAAAAAGGTCAAATTACGCCGTTTCAACGAAGCCTCCATGGGGAGCGGCCGCGTTACGTCTTCGATATCTCTGATTTAGTCAGGGTGTTTGGAGAGCCTGATGCGATTGTCAGAGACCGTAAACTGGCACCCCAGCAAGGTGACAGCGACGTGCCACAGAACGTGCCAAATTTAAAAGAGACTGAAAATAAAGACATTTTTGAGGCCACAGCCTCACTCGAGTCACTACGCCGGGATCATGATGTATTAAAAGCCAAATTTGAAGCCCAGTCAAAACACCTTCAGGATCTGCAATTGCTTTTAACGCCTCGGCTGACGCACTCAGACCCCATTGGACACCGAGCGGCGCGTTATTTGGGCGAAATTGCGCGAGCCTTTAAAGGAGATAAAAATTGAAATTTTACAAGCGGCAAGAAAGACGACGATGGCTAACCGTCGTAGTTGTTTTTCTTGTTGTCGGGTTTTCCCATCCCACTTCAGCGCAAAGCACAGCCGATCCGATTCAACCTTTTAACAGGGCAATCTATAATTTCAATGACGGCGTGGACAAAATACTGATCAGGCCGCTCGCTGTCGGATATCGGAAATTCATTCCTGCGCGGCTTCGAAGTGGGGTAAATAACTTTTTTAACAATCTGCGGGCGCCGACCACCCTGATCAATGATGTCTTACAGGGAAAACCGTCACGCGCAAAAGAAACCGTTGATCGATTTTTAATAAATAGCACCCTTGGCGTGCTCGGTCTTGTCGATGTTGCGAGCAAACTCGGCTTTCCTGATCATGAAGAAGACTATGGGCAAACATTAGCCGTTTGGGGCGTGCCCAGCGGGCCTTATATTGTTTTACCCCTGCTCGGCCCCAGCACAATCAGGGATGCTGTCGGCAAAGTCCCTGAGTTCGCGATCGCTGATCCCTTATGGGATCCTGACGATATTTCGGTAACGGTCGCGCGTTTTGCAGTCCGGGCCGTTGATATCCGCTCGAGATTATTAGATATCGATCGAATCCTGAAGATGCAGGTAGACCCTTATCTTTTCATGCGCGAGCTTTATTTTCAAAACCGGATCGCTCAAATATCAGATGGGGCGATCTCAAAAAAACCAGCCGACGTAAGCCCGATTGAACAGGAAATCCTGGAGAACTAGCGCTTTTGGCTACATGGGCTGTGGGAGACGTTCAGGGCTGTCTTAAGTCACTTGAAGCGCTACTTGAGAAAATTAAATTTGACCCGCAGCGGGATTATCTTTGGCTAGCGGGCGATCTGATCGGACGCGGACCTGACCCCGCGGGTTTGATTGATTTCCTCATTTCGCTCGGGAACCGTGTCATTTGTGTTCTTGGAAATCACGATATTAACCTCCTCGCGATTAACGAAGGCTTAAAAGCGGCGCGACCTGATGACAATCTGGAATCACTTCTCGATCATCCCAAAAAATCGATTTATATTAATTTCATTTTAAATCAGAGACTTATAGTCTTTTCAAAACGCTTGAACGTCGTCATGACGCACGCGGGCCTTTATCCTGGCTGGTCGGTTCCGGAAGCCATTATGCTTGGAGATGAAGTCAGTGCCGCCCTTAAGGGTGAAAATCGCTCTGAGGTAATCCGGCATCTTTATGGTAACACGCCTGTCAATTGGTCACCCGAGTTAAGCGGCAATATGAGGCTTCGGTTTATCACAAACGCGTTTACAAGAATGCGGTTCTGTGACACCAACGGCTGCCTGGACTTCAGCCACAAGGGTGGATTAGGAACCGCGCCCGATCCCTGGCACCCCTGGTTCGAGCTGCCAAACACGAATCTGGGCAACACCCGAGTGGTGTTTGGCCATTGGTCAACCGCGGGATTAATTAATCAAAACAACTTTATTGGTTTAGATAGCGGGTGTGTTTGGGGTGGGAATCTGAGTGCTGTACAGCTGGAGCCTGAACACGCTAACATCGTATCCGTACCTTGCAACGAACTCCTAACGATACCGAAACATGAGTCACTCTTACGAAATCGACATTGAAGTAGAAACGTCTTACATGGCGGAACATTCTGAACCCGATGAAGATCGTTATGTGTTCGCATACACAATCACTTTGGTCAATAAAGGATCGATATCCGCGACCTTGTTATCCCGCCGATGGGTCATCACCGACTCGGAAAACCACACGGAAGAAGTAGAGGGGGATGGTGTGGTTGGAGAGCAACCTACCCTACAGCCAGGAGAGGGTTTTCGTTACACATCGGGCACCGTAATTGAAACACCGGTTGGCACCATGCACGGAATTTATCGTATGGTGGCCGAAGACGGGCAAACGTTCGACACGAATATTCCTGAATTTGTACTCTCCGCTCCCCGCGTCCTGCATTGAACTAAGTAATTGATTTTATTGATTTTTTAGACGTCCAAGTTGCTCACAGCAAATGCGTTTTGCTGAATAAAATCACGTCTTGGTGCAACCTCATCGCCCATTAACACGGTAAAGATTTCGTCAGCACTCACCGCATCTTCAATCTGAACCTGCGATAGCCGCCGCTGGCTTGCATCCATTGTGGTTTCCCAAAGTTGATCCGGGTTCATCTCGCCAAGACCTTTATAACGCTGAATATTAATGCCGCGTCGCGCCTCGCTCATCAACCATTCAATTGCGTCGGAAAACCCATCTACGGTTTTCTCTTTTTGTCCTCGCCGAATCATCGGCGCTTGACCCACTTCTGAGATTAAACGATGACCCAAACCGGTTAATGATTTGTATTCGGTGGTGCCAAAGAAATCCGAAGAAAAACGACTCTGACGATATCGGCCATGTTGATCACTATCCACCACCAATGACCAACTGGAATCATCGTCTTCCCAGATCACTCGATAACTCGCGCCACCCTTCGCGCCTGATTCACTATTGAGCCGAGTACCTAAACGCTCGGCAAATTGATCTCGATCTTCAGCCTGAAGAATTGAATTCGGTTCCAGGAAAGGGAGCTCCGTCATTTCCCACAGCACTTCAGCCTGATAACGCCGCGATAGTCTGCGAATAGCCGATTCAACTGCAAAATACTCACTACAAAGCGCCCGTAGGCCGGCCCCTGAAAACCCGGCGCTGTCATTATCGGATGGCTTGAGTTCAGCCCCCTCGAGCGCTAAATCAAGCAACAACCGGTTTAACTCATCGTCATCTTTGATATAGGTTTCTTTCTTGCCAGAGGTTAATTTATAAAGCGGGGGCTGTGCGATAAAAACATGCCCTCGCTCAATTAACTCCGGCATTTGACGATAGAAAAACGTCAGTAATAGTGTTCGGATGTGTGAGCCATCAACATCGGCATCCGTCATAATAATGACGCGGTGATAGCGCAGGCGACCTATATCAAAATCATCGCGTCCAATTCCCGTGCCGAGCGCCGTGATCAACGTGCCTACCTCATCAGACGCCAGCATTTTGTCGAAACGGGCTTTTTCAACATTTAGAATCTTACCTTTCAGTGGCAAGATCGCCTGGAATTTTCGGTCTCTGGCCTGTTTAGCGGACCCGCCAGCAGAATCTCCCTCCACCAGATAAATCTCGCACTGTGCGGGGTCTTTCTCCTGGCAGTCAGCAAGTTTTCCAGGAAGATTTCCAACCTCAAGAGCGCTTTTCCGACGCGTCATTTCTCGCGCTTTTCGAGCTGCGTCGCGCGCGCGAGCGGAATCAAGTACTTTATCCACAATGGATTTAGCTTCGCCTGGACGCTCGAGCAGGAAAGTCCCCAGGTGCTCATTCAGCAATGATTCAACAGGCCCTCTCACATTGGAAGAGACCAGTTTATCTTTCGTCTGCGAAGAAAATTTGGGATCCGGAACTTTAATTGACAAAACAGCGGTCAACCCCTCGCGACAATCCTCTCCTTTCAGACTAATCTTATTTTTCTTGGCGATGCCTGACTCTTCAAGAAACCGGCCCATCGTTCGAGTGATGGCGGCTCTTAACCCCTCGAGATGTGTCCCCCCATCCCGTTGGGGAATATTATTGGTATAGCAAAAAACAGACTCCTGATAGGAATCATTCCACTGTAGCGCCCCTTCCACAATAACGCCATCTCGTTCGTCACGAAAATAAGCAATCGCGGGGTGTAGCGGTGTTTTTTTGCGATTCAGGTGTCCCACAAAAGCCTCGATGCCGCCTTTGTACTCGAATATATCCTCACTATCGGCCCGCTCATCTACTAGTCGGTTGCGCACGCCTGAGTTAAGAAAAGATAACTCCCGTAAGCGTTTTGCCAAAATATCGCGATGCATTACGGGGTTTGTGAAGATTTCAGAATCAGGCCGAAAATGCACTTCGGTGCCGGTCTGGGACGATTCCCCGACGACCGCCAGCGGTTTTAAAGCCAATCCCCGCTCATATTCCTGCTGAAAAACCTGCCCATCCCGATGGATGGTCAGCCGGAGATAAGACGACAACGCATTAACCACCGAGACACCGACTCCATGTAAACCACCTGAAACCTTATATGAATTCTGGTCGAATTTTCCGCCTGCATGAAGCTGCGTCATGATGACCTCAGCCGCGGACAACCCCTCCTCTTCAATCATTCCGGTAGGAATGCCTCGACCATCATCAGATACGGTAATCGTCTCATCCGAATGAATCGTCACCGTCACCTCACTACAGTGGCCCGCGAGCGCCTCATCAATTGAATTATCAACCGCCTCGAACACCATATGATGTAAACCGGTGCCATCATCGGTATCGCCAATATACATACCCGGTCTTTTTCTGACCGCTTCAAGCCCTTTAAGAACTTTAATACTGCTTTCGTCATAAACAGGGGAATTCGACATATTTTGCTCCAAAATTACCCTTAAATTATAACATTTTCTGGGGTTTTATTCGCCAAAAGAGGGGTTTAACGATGTTTCACGTGAAACATCCTGTTGATTTATAGCCGCATGGGCATAATGAGATACAGCGTGTCATCCTGTCCTGGCTCATGAAGCATGCAGCCCGTGTTGGAATCCTGAAACTCTGCTTCTATTTGTTCGCCATTGAGCGCTTTAAGCGCGTCCATGAGATAAGTGACATTAAATCCAATTTCGACCTCAGGGCCGGAATAATCG
>JADHSN010000126.1 GCA_016776875.1 Gammaproteobacteria bacterium
CAAAATCATTTAAATCAATTAGGTAAATCGTGAGCTTCACGACGTTCGCAAGCGATCCGCCGGCGGTCTGCATCACCGCAGAAAGACTCTCAAAAATGCGGCGGGACATCGCGTCGATATCGCCATCAATAAGCTCGCCTGTCGCCGGATCGAGCGGGATCTGTCCCGATAGGTAGATCGTCTCACCCACCTTGACTGCCTGTGAGTAAGGTCCGATAGGCGCGGGCGCCTGATCCGTTTGGATTGCTTGTTTATTGCTCATAAAAACTCCTCAAAAAATGGGATGGTTAGCCACGCGTTCTGGACACACGAATCACCGAGCGGCGCGCGCGCAGTCGGCGGATCACGTTTGCCAGATGTTTTCGATCCGTCACTTCAATGGTAAAACGAATTGCCGAATTGCGGTCGTCTCTAGCCGTCACCAGCACATGATTAATATTTGAATTTTCTTCAGCGATGACCGATGCAAGGGTGGCAAATACGCCACGTCGATTAATCACCTCGAGACGGATATCCGCTTCAAAGGTGGTTTTAATGTCATCTGACCATTCGACGCCAATCCAAGCATCGGGCTTTTTGCTGTGCTCTTTTGCGTTGGGGCAGGAGGGTCGATGGATCACGATCCCTCGACCTCTCGAAAAAATCCCGATGATTCCGTCGCCCGGAATCGGCCGACAGCACCGCGCGTAGGACACGCTCATCCCCTCAACGCCCCGAATCGGCAACGGCTCGCTCCGTTCGACTTGTTCTGCCGCGGAATCCGGCGACAACTGCCGCGCGACGACCATCGGCAAACGACGGCCGATGCCAATATCGGTCAGCAGTTCATTCCAGTCTTCAAGCCCGATGCGCTTGAGCAGATGAATTTTCTGATCGGTCCGAAGGCGGGTTTTAAGGCCCACGGTCTTTAATGCGCGCTCCAGCAGCTGTTTACCGAGCTTGCTGGCGTCTTCTTGTTGCTGATGCTTCAGGAAATCACGAATCGCCGCGCGGGCTTTTGCGGTCACGGCGTAGTTAAGCCAAAGCGGCGTCGGGCTGGCCGAGCGGGCGGTCAAGATCTCGACGTGATCGCCGTTGGCGATATTGTGATGCAACGGCACCGGTTCGTTATTGACCTTTGCGCCAATACAGCGATTACCAATATCGGAATGCACCGCATACGCAAAATCGATTGCGCTCGACCCTTTGGGCATTTTTTTAATATCGCCGTGCGGCGTGAACACATAGACCTCATCAGGATGAAGGTCGATTTTTAAATGCTCGAGGAATTCCGCCGGATTGCCGGCTTGCTCCTGCGTATCGAGTAAATCCATGAGCCAGTGATGTGACGGGACCGCAGCGCCTTTTTTGGTCTCGCCGGTTTTATATCGCCAGTGGGAAGCCACCCCGTTTTCTGCGATCCGGTGCATCTCGGTGGTTCGAATCTGCACCTCGATACTTTGGCCGAAGGTGCCAAACAATAAGGTATGCAAAGACTGATAGCCGTTGGCTTTGGGAATCGCGATGTAATCTTTAAACTTGCCCGGCACGGGTTTGTAGGTGTTGTGAATCACCCCCAGCGCGCGATAGCAATCCTCGACCGTTCGCACGATAACCCGAATAGCAAAAATATCGCGCATTTCCGACATCGGCACATGGCGGGAGCGCATCTTGCGATACACGCTGTAAATATTTTTTTCCCGTCCGTCGACCGAATGCTCGATTTCAGATTCATCCAGTTCCGCTTTCAGCTTTGAAACGGTCTTTTCGATCACCGCGCGATGGTTGCCACGACGCTTTTCAAGCTCTTTGAAAATCGCATCAAAGCGCTTTGGATAGAGGTAACGAAAGCTGAGATCTTCAAGCTCCTGAGTCCAATTGCGCATCCCTAGACGATTGGCAATCGGGGCGTAGATATCAAGCGTTTGGGCTGCGATGCGTTTTCGCTTATCAACGCCCAGCGCGTCCAGCGTGCGCATGTTGTGTAAGCGATCCGCCAGTTTGATCAGGATGACCCGGATATCCTTCGCCATTGCCAACAGCATTTTGCGAAAGTTTTCGGCTTCGGCGTGCTCTTTGGAATCAAACTCGATTTGATCAATTTTGCTGACGCCATCGACCAGTCGGGCAACATCTTCACCGAAACGGAACTGCAGGTCTTCTTTTGCCGTCGGGGTATCTTCAATAACATCGTGGAGAAGCGCCGCGATAATGCTGCGGCTGTCTAAACGCATCTCCGCGAGAATCGCGGCCACGGACACCGGATGAAAAATATAGGCTTCACCACTGCGACGGCGCTGACCCTTATGGACCTTAGCGCCAAAAAGGTAAGCCGCGTAAACAGCGCTGGTTTCCTCGTCGCCCAGATACTCCTTTAGCGCGTCAAGCAGATCGCCGATAAGCAGTCGATCCCCAGCATCAGCGGGCGCCGACTGCTGTTTTTCACTGCGCGGGTTTTTCCTCTCCGTCGTCGCCGGCGTCATCGGCATTCTGGGTATCCTCTTCGCTTTGCGCGTCAGGAGTCTGCTCTAGAGGCGCCGCCTCAATCATATCAGCCAGTGCCGCGAGTTCTGCCAGTTCATCAGCCGAGATCGCAACTTCTTCTTCCCCGTCGCCGCTAGCGGCTTCTGGGGTCGCTGCCTCACCGGATGCCCCTGCCGTCGATTCTCCCGAGCCCTCGGCTGTTCCAAAGACTTCCTCGAGCTCTTCACGAGGATCCACTTCTGCTTCCTTCAGGATATCGCGGGTCACAAATCCCTCGGCGATCTCACGAAGGGCGATGACCGTATGCTTGTCCCGATTTTCAGGAACCAGCGGGTCATGTCCCAGATGCAACTGGCGCGCGCGCCGGGCCGCTACCAGTACGAGCTCAAAACGATTTTCAACATTATCGAGACAATCCTCGACTGTAATTCTTGCCATCCGAAATTCTCCAGAAATACCCTTGCCCGGAACGACCCTGGCGCGGATCGGGGGCTAACCACGACTTACAACATTGTTTAGGACATGTTTCTTGAAAGCCTGCCTAAAGCGTTGCTGCGTCAACTCTTTTTAGTCTAACGATTTTTCGGGTTTACACAAGACCCTTAACATCAAAATTATCGGCCGAAGTCGGACGTTTTCCGCGTAGAACGAGGTTCTCAAGCTCCAAAAGCGCGTCTTCGAAATGAGTATTAATCATCAAATAATCGTATTCATTAAAGTGGCTCATCTCGCTCGAGGCCTTCGAGAGCCGTTCTTGAAGTTGCTGGTCATCTTCACGCCCTCTCGCGGATAGCCGCGCGGCGAGCACCTCCAGTGAGGGCGGCAGAATATAGATACTCACCGCATCTTTAAACACGTCCCGGACCTGGCGTGCGCCTTGCCAGTCAATATCCAGAACCACGCTTTTGCCTGCCGCGAGATTGCCGACAATCGCATCTCGAGAGGTGCCGTAATACTGCCCGAAGACATTCGCGTACTCGACAAATTCGCTGCCGGCGATCATGCGTTCAAAGGTATCCACATCAACAAAGTTGTAATCCACGCCGTCGGTTTCTCCCGGCCGGATATTGCGGGTGGTGTGGGAAACCGAGGTCATCACATGATCGCAATTTTCGGCTAACGCGCGGGCAAGGCTGCTTTTACCACCCCCCGAAGGTGCCGAAAGAATAAAGACCTGTGCCTGATGACTCACGCGCTCCATCGTCAACTTATTCGATGTTCTGAACCTGTTCGCGCATCTGCTCAATCACGACTTTCAGGTTAACCGACGCGTTCGTTTGTTCGGGATGACTTGATTTCGAGCCGAGGGTGTTGGCTTCGCGATTTAATTCCTGCATTAAGAAATCAAGACGCCGGCCCATTGGTTCGGGCTTGTTGAGGGTTCGCTCAACATCGTCGAAATGAAGTTTTAGCCGGTCAATCTCTTCTGAGACTTCACTTCGGGCCAGTAAAACGACAACTTCCTGTTCAATCCTATCGGTATCCACCTGTGCAATGACGTCGGTCAGGCGCTGGGTCATCCGATCGCGCTGGAACTGCTCGATCTCTGGCATCTGCGCCTCAAACGCTGAAAGAATCTCCCGGGCTGCGGTCAACCGCTCGTTGAGAATCCGCGTCAGGCCCTCACCTTCTCGAGCTCGCGAAGTCATTAACCCGGTCAACACTTCGCCCAATAAATCACCCGCCGCAGTGGCCAGCGCGTCGTCGTCAACGGCGGGTGTTGACATCACGCCGGGCCATTTCAGAATCTCTGACACCCGAAGCGGTTGCGCATCCGGCATTGTCGCCCGAACCTGATCTGACCAATCCGAGATCGTGCTAATCAATTGGGTATCAATTTCCGGATCGCCCTGAACGGTAGACACCGACTGATAACGTAACGTCGCATCAATTCGACCCCGGTTTAACGATCTGGAGATCAGCTCTCTAAAGCCGGTTTCGGCGAAGCGCAGTTCCTCCGGGAGGCGAAGCGCCACCTCCCGGTATCGATGATTCACCGAGCGCATCTCCCAGGTGAGATCACCAAACGGGGTTTGGGCTGCCCCTCTGGCAAAGGCCGTCATACTGTTGGGCAACTTAAAACCTCCGAATAATTAAACAACGAGCCACCTGTCTTCATCGCTTTGCTCTGTGGATCGCCCTGAAACGTAGCACCGTATTCTATTATCAAACACCATCGACCAACGAATTATGGCGACCGGTTATCGACGGTGATGACGACACCGACTGCCCCGGCGGTAAACCCTATTTCATGCGGTATGACGGTTTGTCTTCAACGATAATTTCGATTCAGCCGGACAGCAGTTATGTGGCGCCAAATTAATTCCGGGTCAGAGATAACGAAAGATTACTGTATGATCAACGCAGTTTAATTCTGATCAGCGAACCCGTGACCTAGAAAAATGGCGAGCAGACTCCCCCTGCAGCCCGGATTTATCCTGAAAGGCTACACGCTCGGCGAAGTACTCGGCGGTGGTGGCTTCAGTCTGGTTTATCTCGCCAGCAGCGAGTTGAGTCGGGGCAAGTTCGTGATCAAGGAATTTTGTCCCCAGGACATTGTTTATCGCCACTCGGATGGCTCGCTGAGTCCGAACACCGCACTCGCAGAATCCTCTTTCCGGCACGGTCTTGAACGCTTTAGATCAGAAGCCGAGCGAATGAGCAAGATACGGCACTCGAATCTGATTGGCGTAAACGAGTACTTCGAGGCCAACAACACGCTGTACATGGTCATGAATCATGAAGACGGGCGAGACCTACGTTGGTTCATCTCAAAAATGGGCGGCAATCTCGATTGGGATCTTTTACAACGGGTGTTTCCCCCGATTGGCAATGGTCTCCAGCAGATGCACCAGCTCGGCATCGTGCATCTAGACGTCAAGCCGGCCAATGTCCTGCTGAGAACCAGCGGACAGCCGCTGCTGCTTGATTTTGGCGCCGCTCAAACGCTCGACAGCGATAAACCGTTCGGTGATTTTCAGACCCTGACCCACGGCTTTGCGCCTCCTGAACAGTATCTCGATGGTCAACTCGGAGTTTGGACAGATATCTACGGCTTGGCCGCCACTATTTACAACTGCATTACCGGAACACCTCCCACACCAGCGCTTAAACGTAAAAATGGTGAATCCCTCGAAAAAATAACGGTCACCCGGGCAAAGGAGTACCCCTACACCCTACTCAAAACGGTCGAATCCGCCCTATCGATCAACGAAAGCGAACGACCGGAGGACATGCACTCCTTTTTATCAATGGCTTTCGGGGTCTCCGAAGCCTCGTCTGGTAACCAATCAACCTAAAACCGGCGCTGATAGGTTTTCATCCATTCGCCACGGTGTTACATTTTGGCCAATTGGTCTTACCAGGTTACCAAAAAATGAATCGAGAGCGAGTCAGTGATGCCGTGGTGCGGCAGGTCGAGGAACTGATACTCGAAGGCGCGCTAAAACCGGGCGATCGATTGCCTGCCGAACGGACATTTGCAGCCCAACTCGGCGTATCGCGCCCGTCGCTTCGTGAGGGTCTTCAGATCCTTTCCGCGAGGGGCCTCTTAAATACCCGCAGAGGCGGCGCCACCGAGGTCACAGAAAGCCTTAATCCCGCGCTTGAAAATCCACTACTCGAGCTCATCAGTGCGTCAGCAGATGCGCAGGA
>JADHSN010000127.1 GCA_016776875.1 Gammaproteobacteria bacterium
ATCGATATTTCAAGCTTGCCAGTCAGTTGCGAGAAGAAGTTGAAAAGATCGATGGCTTTCTCAGCGTGGAGCGATTTGAAAGTCTCAATAATTCGAAGCGCTTCGTGTCTATTTCAACTTGGCGTGACATGGATGCAGTTAAAGCCTGGCACAGCCACGCCGACCATATGGCTTCCCAAACCGAGGCCAGGGCCTCCGGTATTTTTAAAGATTTCAGAATTAGGGTGGCGAACGTCGTCCGCGACTACGGGCTCTAGTTCTTAAAAGAATCAAGCAATTTGCCACTAAAACGTGCGCCTCGAACTCGACTTGCCGTCGTTTGGCCGTGAATTTTTAGATCGAATCCGTGCGCCGAATCTTTAGAGCCCTAATAAACCCGACCATTTAAAACGCCTCAGTGCTTCGGTCGGGTCATCGCCATATGATGCAATTGTGTCAGCACCGCACTTGCTTGGTATTGCTCAGGGAGTTCTTCATCAAGAAGTGTCGAGCATAGTGTTGAAGCTGCGGACAGGCTGCCGGTAAGCGAATACGCGGTCATCATGGCATCTCTTACAATCAGGGATTGCGGGCCCTGAACTTCGCTCGAGCTTTTTGAGTTCGGATTATTTGGATTTTCCATAACTTATAAATGAGGTCAAATTTCTGAATTTCAATATTTAATAAAAATTACTTTTAAACTTTTAACAAAAATATGTAAACTTTGAGTGAAACTTGAACTGCAAGCGCTGGCGACAGGCTTAAACACCAGAATTAACACTATGAAACCTCCTCATACCTTTTGTGTCTCTCGATCCACAGATGCCACGTGGTCCCAGGGCCTTCGGAAATTTTTTGAATATCGTGAACTGGGTATCAACGAAGCGACAAACGGCCAATACAACGCCCAAATTCTCCGCGTCAAAAAACCGGTCACTGAGTTTCCACACACAGGCCAGCACACTCACGATCTTGATTTTCAGATGTTTTATGTTTTAAAAGGCTGGATACGATTTACATATGAGGGTCACGGAGAATTTACTTTTCGCCCGGGCGATAGCTGCTTACAGCCTCCGGGAATTGTGCACGACGAAATCGCCTGCTCAGATGACCTTGAGCTTATTCAATTCACCTCGCCCGCTAAATATGCAACTCACGCGGTCCCCTCACCCAATAGGGAAGAAGAAAAACCGATCTAGGTCTCTCGAGCCCACAACTGCTTGGTTAGTACGCCTACTCGGGACTCAATGGCTTCCATCGCATCCAGAATCAAATCCTCCCGAAAGCGCCGACCGATAATCTGAACCCCAGCGGGGCGGCCTGCAATCATGCCAATTGGCGTGACGCCCGCAGGCAAACTCACCCAATTGATTCCTGTGCTGTAAATCGCAGAGTCAAATAGCGCTCGTGTTCCTTCTAAGCTTTTTGCATCACAGTCCCAGTCAGGCGTCGGTTGAAGAAAATATGGCGATAGCAGTAACGGCGTATCTTCCAGAAACTGGTTCCACTTTCGGGTCATGGCGGTGCGATTTTTTATACCAACCTGATATTCAGCTGGTTTTGCGACCTGTCCCATCTCGAAGTACCACTCGAAAATCTGCTGGATCATTTCACTGCCATGGGCTTTTGCGGACGGCATTAGGAAGGCCTCTAATTCTGCGCCCAAATAGGTAAACCACGCACTCGCCGCATCATCAATTGAGGGTGGAGTCACCGCCTCCACCCGGTAACCCGCATCGGAAAGGTAACCTGCAGCTTTGTCGATTGACTCAATGATGTCAGGATGCACTGGGTGACCGTAAGACTCTGTCGTCACCCCGACCCGGATTGGCTTGCTTACTTCAGGCCAATCATCAAACGCGACTGGCATCCAAAAAGGATCGCGTGCATCTGCTCCCGACATCACTTTAAGCGACAACCGTACATCCCGAACTTCGCGACAAATAGGCCCTTGCACAGAAATTAACTGCGACAGTAGTCCGCGTTCCTCAAGCGCCGATGGCAAAAAAGCGGGGACTCTGCCAAACGTAGGTTTCACCGTCGAAAGGCCACAGTTAAAGGACGGACACCGAAGTGATCCACCAATATCATTCCCATGATGGATAGCGCCAAACCCTGCTGCGGCTGCAGCAGACGCGCCGCCCGAGGACCCACCAGGGCTCGCCTGATCATCCCACGGATTAAGCGTTCTGCCATATAGCGGGTTATCCGTTGTCAAACGCATTGAGAGCTCTGGCGTATTGGTTCGCCCCATGATAATTGCGCCAGATTTTTTAAGATTGGAAACAACAGGCGAATCATCCGACGCGATGACTTCTGCCAACGCGGGGAGTCCATTCGGCGTTGGCTGTCCTTTGACATCAACATTTGATTTGATTGTGACCGGTACCCCATGAAGCGGTCCAACATCCTCACCATCCGCGATCTGTCGATCGGCTTCATGCGCTTGAGCAAATGCCTCCTCAGTCAGATCAAGCACAATGGCATTAAGACGTGGATTTTCCGTTTTTATTCGTTCTGCAACAGAATCCACAACCGCTTCGGCGGTGAAATGCTTTCCCTTGATTCCAGCAGCGGTCTCGCAGGCACTTAAACGCCAAAGGTCATTACTCATGCTTTTAGTCCCAACCGTAAATTGAATATCTTATTATGCGACTTTTAATCAAACGCTTCGAAAAAAATAATTTGCTAACGAAGTCTTTAGTAAAACGCGTATTTCATAACTCGCTTGCAACGTTCACCAATTAATTCTGTAAATCTTGACTGATTAAAACCTCCAGATTCAGTGGTATTTTTATTCGGCTTACGCCGTAAGTCTTGATGCGAGCTCCGATCTGTTTATAAAATTAAGTTACATTTTGGTAACACGAACTTGATGTTTGTATCTTGCACTTTGACTTTAAGTCAGCGACTATAACGATGCATCAAATAATTAAATCAATAAAAACGAATAAGAAAGGAGATTAATAATGAAGTTTCTAAAATTCTTAAGTGCCTCAATGTTAGCGGGTGCGGTGTTATTAGGATTTTCTTCGCCCAGCATTGCAGATGGCCACGGTTATGGCAAACAAACAGTCGTTTATCACGTGAACTACTATGATGCGAAACGCCAAACTGGCGCACTGCGGAATATTCAGAATCATATTAATGCAACGGGTGCCGAAAACCTTGACCTTAGAGTCGTGATGCATGGCAACGGTCTTTCACTGCTTTTAGAGCCGGATCAAGTGGCTAACACTAAAATGAAATCAGGCAGTGCCAATGACGATATGACCGCGCGAATCGCAAATCTCAAAAATCAGGGCGTAACGTTCAAAATATGCGCGAACACGCTGAAAGGCAGAAAAGTCGAGCTTGATTATCTTTATGATGCAGATGAAAGCGATATCGTCCCGAGCGGGGTTGCCGAGATCGCACATTTACAAAATCAGGGTTTTGCGTATTTAAGACCTTAAGTCGAATTCAAAATAACGAAAGCCCCCAAACGCAAACGCGTTTCGGGGCTTTTTTTTAAGAAAGGGTTGCTGCAAACAGAACATATTAAAGACGACAGCTATCAGGATAAACCTGGATCTGCGGAACCATACCCTCTCGGAGCTCTTCCTGAATTCTTTCCCAGTAGTCCACACGAGTCAGATCCCCATGTTTCATTCGAAATAAATTCCGAAGTTTTGGATCCGAGATCCTCAGCCCCCACTCAATTTCCTCCGGCAAGAAAATAACTCCATCTTCAAAATACCAATCCGGAATATCCTCTTCGCCATCATCCCGCTCGGAATTACTCCGAATTTTCACCTCTGTAAATGCTTCAAGTGCATCATAGTCAAAGAGATAAACCCGTGTGTGACTGCCAACACCATAGTTGCGTCCATCCAGATCGCGATTAAAAATGTTTCCGGCAGCATTGTTTTTAATACAGTAACCCAAACTGATCACTGCGCGCTCACAGTCCTCAGGCGATGCGTGCTCTAAAAAAACCGGCAAAGGAATCATTTTTCGCTGAACAATCAGATGATGAAAAAACACTTGGTCGTCACGTAATGAAACCGCTTCACCAGCCGCATCAAGCATCTCATTGAGCAACTCCCGGGCAAAATATTTCTTTGGCAGCGTCACGTTGTAATAAATAACGTTATCCAACATGCTTCCTGTGCGGTTGATATCATGCACCTGTCGGTACTTCTCCAATACGGCTGGAACCCCTTCAAAATCGCCCCATTTATAGTTTTCTGTCGGGTGGTCCCTAATCACTTTAAGGTTATAGACAGACCCTTGAGCCTGAAACCCGATTGCAACCGTTCCTGGAAACCCGACAGCAGTATCCAAAAGGGCATTACCTGAAGCCAGTTCTTGAGCCAACTCCTCCATTACCGCGACTTTGCCAAAGTGATTAAACCCGACAGAAGAGTAGTGAAGGCCAAGCGGACGCTTGGGCATAATGCGATGAAGAAATCGGGCGAGCTCGTGATAGTACTCATTAGTGACAATAAAGTTTGCGCGCGTCGTGCTAAAAAGATTATGCGCTTCGCGTTCGTCGCTCAAAACCGCATCAATGTAGATCCCGGCATCATCGTTTAAAAGCGCGAGAATCAGCGGTAATACAGCCTGTCCTTTCAATCGAATTCGGCCGACAATATAAACCCCGCGATTTCGAAAAAACCCGCCTTTGATAGCGTCCACCCCGACTACTTGATCGAGTATGCCTCGCTCCAAAAGCTGCTGATTAATGCGCGCCTGTGTTCTGTCAATATCCCCAGTCTCATCTCGAAATGGAATACTAAAATCGGCGACTGAAAGTATTTCCTGAATCAGGCTACCATCAATTGTTGATACCGTTCGACACAACATCGCATCACGATCATGATCAGACTCCACTTCCACATTGACCAGGTAATCAACCGGATTCCACTCATCGAGGAACACAACACGGCGAACAGAATGCAGGAATGCCAACGCAAGATCGGCCTCATAACGCCCCGAAACCGACTCGCGGTAGTAAAGCTCCAACTGATCCCATAACCCATCTGCGTTGACCGCTTTTGGATACTGCTCAGGCAATGCCCCCGCCAGCGCATACATCTGCTTGCTGTACAGAACTAGACGATTATGGCTATTCTCAATTGACTGCTTAAAGTTGCTCGTCTCAAAAGCTAATTTGGCTTTTGCAGGAATCTCGCAAAAGTCTTCATAAAAATCATCGAAGACTCCCAATATCCAATTCGAAAGAATCGAGGCGCATCGATCGGTATCCGTCGCCGACAGCAACAGATCACGATCAGTCGGTGTAAGTTCGTGCGCCATTTAATGCGGCCTAAACCCATGCGGACCCATCAGTCGTCAAACTCAGCTGGCACCCAGCAGATCCCCAACACTCGCGGTAAGTTGTCCAGGAAAATCTGCTGCAGACAATTTTGCGCCGCTTTCGATCTTAACCCGACTGACCAAAATTGATCCGCCATCACCTGCGATAGTCATTCCGGTTTCATCAATAGAGGTTACGGTCCCCGGTGTCGCCCCGGTTACCCCTACTCTAATACTGTCGAGGATAACTAGTTTTTGACCTGACAGCGTTGTCCACGCACCCGGCTGTGGATTGGCACCGCGAATCCTGTTGTAGACCGAATCCACAGGCTGATGCCAATCGATCTTGACATCTTCAGCGCGACACCAGCCTTCATACGTGCCACCCGAGGGGTCTTGCTCAATGCGAGGCGCAGTGCCCTGTCGAACCAGGTCCACTGCTTCGCACATGCTAGCAACACCCATTGGAAACAAGTGATTGAAGTAAAGCGACCCCAACGTATCATCCGGTGCAATCGCAACGTCTTTTTGCAAGAGAATCGGTCCGGTATCCAACCCGTCATCCGGCCAGAAAATTGAAAGCCCTGTTTTTGTTTCACCGAAAATGATGGGCCAGTTGATAGAGCTTGGCCCCTTATGCAACGGCAACAGCGAAGGATGATATTGAATGGAGCCTAATCGAGGGGCTTTCAAAGCAGATTCAGGAACCATCAGCGTCACATAGGCCATCACGCAAAGATCCGCGCCAAGGTCTTTCATCTCTGACACCACCGATTCGTCCTTATACGTCTTAGGCTGAAAGAGTGGCAG
>JADHSN010000012.1 GCA_016776875.1 Gammaproteobacteria bacterium
GACAAGGGTTATAAAAGCATTGTCTATCAAAAACTCACCGCTGTCTTAATAGAAGCAGTTAAAGAACAGCAACAAGAGATTAACCATCTGTCTGACCGAATCGCCTTATTAGAAGGCATTCCTAAAGTGGCTAACTACTAGGAACCCCATGTCTGACTTCCAATCCTTCCGCAACGCTGTCCTTGAGAACGATGACCTTCAGGAACAGGTCATCTCCATCATCAATACCGCAACTGCCAATGGTTCAGGTATGGGAGATGGCATAGCAACTCTTGCCAAGACTCATGGTTACACGATTACCTCAGATGAGGTCTATGCTCATCAGGACTTCTTGGGACAGGGCGATGATCTGACGGACTTTGAACTGGAGTTAATTAGTGGGGGTCAATTAGGAGGTAAGGGCGGTTCTAGTTAACCCTGAGATGATTGCATCATCTCTGTAGTAACGGCGACGCGTCGAGCGGGTTCGATAGGGAATGGTTAAACGGGCCTTACGTTAAATAGATAATGAATTTTTTAGAAGTTTCACTAATCTGTTCCACCTTATTGTGTACCCTGGTTACAGGATTTACCCTTTTATACGCAGTTGTCATCATGCCGGGCCTGTCTAAGCTTGATGATAAAGAGTTTATAAGAGCATTTCAGGTAACAGATAGCGTCATTCAAGATAATCAACCGCTTTTTATTTTGATTTGGTTAGGTTCCGTCATCTCGGTTGTTGGCGCAATCTTAAGCTCAATAATAAGTGTTGGATTACCAGAGGCTTGGCTAATCGTTTTTGTTGGCGTTGTTTATTTGCTTGCCGTGCAAGGGATCACGCTTTCAGTTCACTTACCCTTAAATAATCGCATTAAAAAAATAAATATTGAAAAGACAGATCACCAAATGTTAAGCGTAGAGCGTGGAAAATTTGAGACAAGATGGAATTTTTTTAACAACATCCGCACCGGCATCTCTTTTTTGGTTAGTTTGACACTGCTTTTAATCATCGCCTTGCAATAATGTAAAACATTAAAAAAACACTTACAAAAATATTTCAAGTGCTGAGTTTGGATCTGCAAATAACGACACATACTTATAAAATTTTCTTTAACACTTAACCTATTATTCATCGATAAAAGCACAACTATTATGATTCTCTCAGTCCTCCTAATTACCCTCTTTTTGCTTCTCTGGTGTTTCTTTTACACCTAGATTTAGTTAGATAAGACAATCGAAATGTCGGCAAACACATGCGCTGGACTCAGTTAACGCATCTAACCTACTCTAGGTTTTTTGATGCACTCTTTTTGGCAATGATCACCTTTTGGTGCTGATTGATTGCGATCTAAGATTGCCTAAAAGTCTTAGTAAAAAAGAGACAAATTTCCGACGCCGTCGTGCAGTTGATCTTAAGAGAAATTAATCAGCGACTGGAATTGGTTTGGGCCAGTAACGATCAAGGTGATTGATCTGAAGTCCCCGCTCTGTTACCACTCAAAAATCATCACGGATGATTAACCGACACCCCGCTGATCCGGCTACCAGTTTTCACCGAAGGGTCGCAAATCTAATTCAAATGTCCAAGCCGACCGATCCTGCTGAGTAAGCGCGTAGACATTTTTAGCAATTTCGTCAGCTTTCATAAAGAAATTGTCAGGCTTATCAGGCAGCCGGGCCCGTGAGCGCTCAAGATCAATGATGCCGTCAATAATCAGATAACCCACATGGATACCTTCTGATCCAAGCTTTCTCGCCAGCGACTGAGCAAGACTGCGTTGACCGGCCTTAGCGGAGGCAAATGCGGCGGATTGAGGTCCTCCACGCAGGGAAGCCGTTGCGCCGATGATCATTACATTGCCCGCGTTTTTTTCAAGCATTCCGGGCAAGACTTGATGAGTGCATGCAAGCAGACCCCGCACATTGACGGCCCAGGAATCATATAGGTCATCAAGTGTGGTTTCCAAAGCAGAGCGCCAAAGTCCAGATCCTGCGTTATAAACAAGCGTATCAATCGATCCAAATTCTCTATTAATCCGGGCAAATGCTTTTTCGATTGATTCGGCAGATGAAAGATCGCAGGCAATCCCGATTGAGTTATCAATTGTTGTGCTCAGTGCGGCCAGATAGTCCTCGTTTCGTGCCAGCATGACGGTCATATATCCCTCTGCGGCAAAGCGATTGCTTATTGATGCACCGTTTCCTGGACCCACTCCTGCGACCACGCAAACTTTATTCATTTTCTATTCTCCTGCTTTGTTCAGTTTTTTGTTATTGAACGTATCTGCGGTCGGCCCGATAAGCTTCGATTGGTATCGAAGGGGTCTTGCCGAGAATAAGCGCGCTGATTAATTCACCCGTGGTGGGACCCATCGTGAGTCCAAGTTGTCCATGACCCACTGCGAGCCAAGCGTTGTCGACCTTCGGGGCAGGACCAATTACAGGCAAGGTGTCGGGCATGAAGGGTCGGGCACCGATCCACTGGCTGCCGTTGGATGTATTCAACTGCGGAAAAAGATTTCTTTTAGCTTTTTCGACCAGCACTTCGGCGCGGCGAAAGTTTGGCTTTGCATCGATAGGCGCGATTTCCACGGTTCCGGCGATCCGAAGACCGGTTTCGACTGGCGTATTAACAAAGCCGCCTGGCGCATAGATGACCGCTCTCGAGAGTTTGACACCGCTGTCCGGGAGGTCGGTGTGATAGCCATGCAGCGGCGCAAGCGGGATTCGAATGCCCATGTCTGACAGTAGCCGTCCTGCCCAGCATCCAGCCGCGACGACGAGCTTATCAAGCTTGAGGATTTCGCCATTCTCGAATTTAACCTGATCGGCTCGCCCATTAAGCATCTTGATGCGTGCGACATCTTGCGCAATGATCTGTCCGCCTAACGAAACGAATAAATTTGCAAGCTCTTTGGTCAGCCTTTGTGGATTGGTAAAGGATTTCCAGCCGTTGGCCACAACTCCAAATTTTCCATCAGTGTTTACATCGGGCTCAAGATCCCGCAGTTCATTTTTATTGAGCGGGGTGACGAAGCATCCTTCGGCTTCTCGTAGATTCCAGCTGAATGTATCGGCATCGTACTGACTCTTGGAGTCATAGAGATAGAGTACCTCATTTTCTGCCCAAATATCTTTTATGTTGGCGGCTTCAATGACGTTATCAAAATCATCCTGAGCAAGTTTGGCAATCTCACCCAGCCCGTGACAGATCTGTGCAACACGATCCGCCCTGGCATTTCGCAGAAATTTAAGCAGCCAGGGTATTGCGGTTGGGAGGTGTCCAGGCCGAACAGCGAGCGGCCCTTCCGAATCGAGAATCCATCCTGGCAGTTTTTTCATGACACCAGGTTTTGATAGTGGAACGATTTCACTACGTGCCATGAGCGCACAATTTCCCAGTGTTGCTTCGCCGCCGATATCGCCCCGTTCGATAAGTGTGGTGCCAATTCCCTGGCGTTGCAGCGAGAGTGCGCAGCATACCCCGATAATCCCACCGCCGATTACAGTGACTTCAGACAAAAGATCCACTCCTAATGACTTAAAAAGTTACTCGACGCCTTCAACAATTCGAAAATCTCGAATCACGCCTCCATCGAGCGCTTCCAACGCCTTCTGGTAGGTTGGTGAGGCATAGGTTGAGAGCGCACGTTCGTAGCTTTCAAATTCAACAAGAACCGTGCGCTCAGCGACCGCATGTTCTTTGGGTTCCATTTGCCCGCCACGAGCAAGAAAGTGACCGCCATTTTCCCTGACAGCTTCTCCCGCGATTGCAGCATAGGCTGCTAACTTTTCCGGATCAAGAATTTCGCGGTATGCCGACATCCAATATCCCTTAGCCATTGGGTAATCTCCTAAACAAATTTGAGGGTTTAAGCACTAATAATCTCATTTAGCGCATCAAGTAGCATCAATACTTCTTCTTTTGAATTGTAGTGACAAAAAGAGGTTCGAATGCAGCTGTCCATATCAAGTGGGGTCAGTACACTTCCCGAGAAATAGTCGGCTTTTCTGAGATGGGTTCTGATCCCGCGTTCGTTTAATTCCGAGACCACTTCGACAGAAGGTTTATTGGCAAATGCATAGGAAACAAGACCCTCTCGATGAGGATTATCAGCGCCGCCCAGAATAAATGCACCAGGCAAATCACGGATGCCGGTTCGTCCTTCCGCGCCGTTAATCGCAACATCGACGAGATGCTGCTCTTGCTCCGCCATAGCGTGACCCGCTGTTTCAAGCCGGGTTCTTTGATCGGTTGAATCTGTCAGTTGACTGCCTAACCATTCAAGGTAATTCACGACTTCGCTGAATGTTGCGAAAGCGCCGGTATCCCGAGTCCCTAATTCCCAAAAGTTATCAGCGGTACCGTCCAATTTTTCGTGACAAAGTGTGCTGAGTCGAGGGGAGACCCAGGCGACCCCATAGTTGTGACGTGAAAATACTTTGTATCCTGATACGGCGCAGCCGTCGACGCCGATTGCGCCAATATCCATCACGCCATGAGCCGCATGTTGGATACTGTCCACAATAATGAAACAGTCTGGTGATTTGGATCTGATTGCCGCAGCAATTTTTTTGACATCTACTGCCATACCGACGACGGGACTTGTTTGAATGATGGTCGCGACTCGCGTTTCCGCAGTTACATGCTCAAGGTAGTGTTCAGCGGTGACCATTGCCTGATCTTTATCATGGGCAATGCTGATATTTTCTTTTCCGGCGATAGGAGACCATTGGCTGCGGGCGCTAGCGGTTGCCGGATGCTCAAGCGTACTGCCGATGACATTGCCACCTTCGGCCGAACCGAATATTGCAGCGCGCACTAATCGAAAAAGAAGTTCAGTTCCGCTTTCCCCGGTAAACACCACACCCTCAGAGACGCCAAAGAAGGTCATCATGTCTTCGCGTGCTTTATTGATGACGCGGACCAGTTCCCGACTGGCGGGGTTGTCCCGACCCTGGTTATCCGGAATGGAGGCGAAATGCGCGCTGACCTCCACAACGGATTTCAGCGTCAGAGAGCCGCCCGCATTTTCAAAAAAGATACGAGACCCCTGATAGGGGCATTGATCAACGTGATGAAAACGATCCCGTATCTCTTGCAGTAATTCAGCTTTAAACATTGTTAGTTTTTCCAATCATTGATTTGCGTTTTTTAGCCGGCTCAGCCGAGTCGCTTTATCGCGGCTTGTGTTGCAGGCCGGGAGAGCATTTTTTCTCGGTGTGCGAGTAATTTTGGAAATGCTTGCGTATCGACCCCATCGCCTTCAAGCCAAGAGCACAGTGTGAAAAGATAAGGGTCACATATGGTGTAAGCGTCACCGGTAACCCATGGGCCAACAAAAAAGTGTTCTTCTATCAGGCTAACGGCGGCTGCCATTGTCTCAGGCACTTTTTTGGTCATGGCCTCAAGCGCGTGCGGGTCATCAGTCCATCTTGCGCCCCGGAACCGATGCGCGTGGGCGACATGTACGGTGGAGGCGAGGTAACTGTTCAATTCCTGAATTTTCGCAAAGGCGTATGGCTCGTTCGCGCCAATCATCGAACCCGGCCCATAACGTTGCGCAATGTAGACCAGAATCGCGGGTGTCTCTGTTAGGACGCCGTCTTCAGTGATGAGTGCGGGTACGCGTCCTTTTGGGTTGACGGTTTGATACGCAGGTTCTCGTTGTTGACCTTTCGAAAAATCGAGCACAGCCAGCTCGTAGTCAGCCTCGACCTCCTCGAGAAGGAGGACAGATGCAAGCGCAATACTCGACGGCGCGGCGAAAATTTTCAGCATAAAAAAATCCAGTCAAAGAGAGATTGGGTATTTTGCCTTAAATTTAACCAAAAGCACTCTGAAAGATAACGCCCAAACGGGTTGATTTAGCGATTGTCGATGCGGGAGGGAATTAGCCGGGTCAGGGTCCGTCTAGATTTATTCGGTGGTACACCAAATATTGATATCATCGCCGCTGAACTGAATTGGAGCAAAAAATGAGTTTTAACGGGACAGAGCGTTACGTCGCGACGGAAGATCTTTCAATGGCAGTGAATGCTGCCGTTACGCTTGAGAGGCCTCTTTTGATAAAGGGAGAACCAGGTACTGGCAAAACCATGCTTGCTGAGGAGATCGCCGAGTCTCTTGGGAAGCCATTGATCCGCTGGCACATTAAATCAACGAGTAAGGCGCAGCAGGGACTATATGAATACGATGCTGTATCGAGATTGAGAGATTCCCAGCTTGGTGATAACCGAGTGGAATCGATCGAGAACTACATTCGCCCGGGAAAACTGTGGGAGGCCTTTACTTCCGAAGAACAGTCGGTGTTATTAATTGATGAGATCGACAAAGCAGACATTGAATTTCCAAATGATCTCCTGCTTGAACTTGATCGAATGGAATTTTTTGTGTACGAGACGGGCGAAATGATTGCCGCTAAACAGCGGCCTATCGTGGTCATTACGAGTAATAATGAGAAGGAATTGCCCGACGCATTTCTGAGACGTTGTTTTTTTCACTTTATATCGTTTCCAGATAAAACAACAATGGAAAAGATTGTGGAGGTTCACTACCCGGATATCCGAAAAAATTTGATTCAAGAAGCCCTTGAAGTTTTTTTTGAGGTTCGAGAAATTCCGGGACTTAAGAAAAAGCCTTCAACGTCAGAACTGATTGACTGGTTGAAACTGCTGATGGCCGATGATATCCCCGACGAGATTCTTAAATCGCGTGATCCGAATAACGCAATTCCGCCGCTGTATGGCGCGCTGCTTAAAAATGAACAAGATGTCCATATGCTGCAGCGTTTGGCATTTATGGCGCGCCGAGAGCGTCCATCAAGCTAGATTTTCGGAGCCGTCATTTTGCTGATTAGCTTTTTTCAGACCCTCAAGAACGCCGGGATACCGGTGTCCATTAAGGAATATTTAATCATGCTCGAAGCATTAAACGCGAGAATCGCGTTTGCTTCTGTTGATGATTTTTATCTGCTGTCGCGAACCTGCCTTGTGAAGGATGAGAAGTACTTCGATCGTTTTGATCGGGCATTTTCAGCCTGGTTTAGCGAGATGGAATCTATTGATGATGTTATTAATGCATTGATCCCCGAAGAATGGCTGCGCGCTGCAGTCGAAAAATACTTAAGCGAGGAAGACAAGGCAAAGATTGAATCCTTGGGGAGTCTGGAGGAATTGCTCGATGCATTTCGTCAGCGCCTCGAGGAGCAGGAGAAGCGGCATTCAGGTGGTAGCAAATGGATCGGAACCGGCGGCACGTCCCCGTTCGGACATAGCGGCTATCACCCTGAGGGAATTCGGATCGGGGGTGAAAGTCGAAACCAGCGAGCTGTTAAGGTTTGGGAAGAGCGGCAATTCCAGAATCTTGATGACTCCGTTGCAATCGGTACGCGAAGTATCAAGATGGCGCTCAGACGTTTGCGGAAATTTGCCAGAAGCGGCGCCAACGAGGAGCTGGACTTGGATGACACCATTAGATCAACGGCCAGAAATGCGGGGTTGCTCGATATCCGGATGGTGCCTGAGCGTCGCAATGCGGTGAAAATTCTGGTGTTTTTTGATGTGGGCGGGTCAATGTATCCCTACGTCAAAACCTGTGAGGAGTTATTTTCCGCGGCAAGAGCGGAGTTCAAGCATCTAGATTATTTTTATTTTCATAATTTTTTTTACGACTTTTTTTGGAGAGATAATCAGCGGCGACGTACGGAGACCATTCCAACCTGGGAAATTTTGAATACTTACCAACGCGACTATAAAGTCATAATCGTAGGGGACGCTTCGATGGCGCCTTATGAAGTGGTCAGTGTTGGTGGAAGTGTGGAATACATGAATCGGGAGTCTGGTGTTACCTGGATGACTCGTCTGCTGGAAAACTTTGAAAAAGTGATCTGGCTAAACCCCACTCCCAAAGCACATTGGGGCTACACACAGTCAATTGGCCTTATTCAGGAATTGGTTGAGGATCACATGTATCCGTTAACGCTCGAAGGTCTCGATAGCGGTGTCCGCTATCTTGCCAGTTAATCGATTACTGCCGTATGTCGATCAATCAGGCCTCTGCATTTAATTTGGGTGACTGGGTGGGTCAAGAAACCGGCGTTTCAAATTGGGCGGAGATTGATCAATCGCGGATTTCAGCATTTGCCGATTGCACAAATGATTTTCAATTTATCCATTTGGACGCAGAACGGGCGTCATCAGAGGCCGGCTTTGAGGGCACGATTGCCCATGGCTTTTTGATTGCATCGATGCTGCCGAGTTTTGCGTATGAAGCATGTCTTGCGATTGAGAATGCCAAAGTCAGCATTAACTATGGATTTGATAAGTTGCGTTTTATTCAGCCCGTACCTAGCGGGGCATCTGTTCGCGGCCGATTTTGGTTGGCTGATGCAGTGGAGCGCCATTCGGCCCAGTGGCTGCTGACTTATGATGTGCACGTAGAAATCAAAGGGGTTGAAAAACCGGCGCTGGCGGCACGATGGTTGACGCTGCATATGCTGGGTGATTCCAACTAGATCAAAGCGATCGATTTGTGGCTTTCAAAAAAATAAAACAACGACTAAGGCATAGGCGCCTTACAAAAGCGAACATAAAAATTGAACTGGATATTCCATCCGTGGCCTACGGCGCACGATCCGGGTTCTGGACCATCGCGCCTCATCTCTTGCCCAGGGAATCAGTCGTTTATTCAGCGGGCGTGGGCAATAATATACGCTGGGACCTGGAAATGATTGCTCATCATTGCGCGCTCGTTTACGCGTTTGATCCAACGCCGCGCACGGTTGAATGGATCAGTGAGCAAGACCTTCCCGGCAGTTTCAATTTCTTTCCATTAGGTCTTTCAGATCGTGATGGGGAGATTGATTTTATTGAGCCTAATCGAACCTACAAATTTAACTATCGATCGGGAGCGGTGGTCCCACCTGGTGTTAGATCAGTTGCCTGCGAGGTGAGACGATTAGCCACACTATGCAAGACATTTGACCATCAAGGTATTGATGTTCTGAAGATGGATATCGAAGGCGCAGAAATGCAGGCACTGCCTGATATGGTGTCTTCCGGTATTTTTCCTGGCCAATTGTTGGTGGAGTTTCATTACAACTACCCAGATATCGGATTCGATCAATTCTTAGATCTAATTCAAAGTCTCCGGGATAATGGCTACCGAATTTTGGATATATCGGAACGGGGCTATGAGTTTTCGTTTGTACATGAGCAATTACTGTAAATATTTCGCATCAATCCATAAACGTGTCGCATCAACGTATATGTTAGGGCCAACTAATCGATATGTTAATTTCATAGACGCATTTGAACTCGATGCTTAATTATTGATTGGCAATGCGCACGTGTCTCGGTGTACGCGTCCCAATCCTGTTTCAGGGAGGTAGTTATAGTGAATATCCTAAGTGCAAATGAATTAATGGCGGTACGGCAACACGGTGCAATGGAATATGTGACGCCGCCGACTGACCTGGACGAGGTCAGGCGTTATCGCTTAAAACGAATTCAGGATGAATTGGTGCGCCAGGATCTTGCTGGCATTATTTTATATGATCAACTTAATACCCGGTATGCAACTGATTCGACCAACATGCAGATCTGGTGCTCGCATAATGAGGCGCGTTATGTATATGTGCCTGCGAATTCAGGCGCAATCATTTTTGAATATGGCGGCAAGTCACTTCTCTCTGAGGGGCTGCCGGGCATTGCACGTATTGAAAAGCCGGTTTCATTTTTTTATATGAGCGCAGGACCCACCGTTTCAGAAAAAGCCAAAGAGTGGGCTGTAGCAATGGACGCAATTATTAGAGAGCATAGTGGCAGTAATCGTCGAATCGCAATTGATCGGCTGGCGCCAGTAGGCGTTCAGGAGATGGAGTCGCTGGGTTACGAAGTGCATGACGGGTTTACCGTCATGGAGGTTGCGCGAGAGATAAAAAGCGCGGGGGAAATCGCGCTTATGCGTGAGTCAATTTCTGTTTGTGAGGATGCGGTCCAGCAAATGCGAGAAGCGTTAAGGCCGGGCATCACCGAGAATGCGCTTTGGGCAGAACTGCATCGGGGCAATATTGCGGGAGGAGGGGAGTGGATTGAGACGCGATTACTGTCCTCCGGGCCGCGCACAAACCCGTGGTTCAGGGAGTGTTCGATGCGACCTATTGAAAAGGGTGACATGGTGAGTTTCGACACAGACCTTGTCGGACCTTATGGTTACTGTTGTGATATGTCTCGTTCCTGGATTTGTGATGCCGAGCCCGATGACGAACAAAGACGGTTATACGCAGCCGCTTATGAGCAGATTAAGCGGAATATGGAGCTATTAAAGCCAGGCTTGGGCTACCGTGAACTCACGGAAAAATTGCACCCGATGGCCGATGAGTTTATCGCCGGTCGTTATGGTGTGGCGATGCATGGGGTGGGGCTATGTGATGAGGCGCCGGCTATCTACTACCCACAAGACTACGATGCAGTCGGTTATGACGGCGTATTTGAAGAAGGTATGGTGGTCTGCGTTGAGGCACTTATCGGCACTGAAGGGGGGAAAGAGTGCGTTAAATTAGAAGAACAGGTCCTGATTACGGCAGACGGACACGAGCAACTGACAAGCTACCCGCTTGAGGAGCATTGGGTTTAAGCGTGGTGCAACGCGTCTTGATCCAGTGTGGTGAGATTTTATGGAATTAGTGGATGCTCAGCAGTTCAATTTTTAATTCACCCCATGTCTCGACTGAAGCCATTAGCCAGTATCGCGCGGATGGCGTCATTTGCCTCCGAAATGTCATCGACGATCGCTATATCGATCTGGCGCGGCAGAGTATCGAGCAAAATTGTCAGCAGCCAGGTCAGTTTTTCCGGGATCACTCCGAAACCGAGAACGCGAATCGATATGTTTTTGAATATTGGACATGGCCGCATACGCCCCCGCTGTCTGATCTGATTTTCAATTCTCCTCTGGCTGAAGTTGCCGGCACGCTGATGCAGACGGAGCATGTTCACATGGTGATGGATAACTGGTTTATGCGGGAGGCTGGATCTTGCAGCGGTGCGCCCTGGCATCATGATGAACCCTACTTTGATTTTGAGGGATCCTTATGCATTGTTTGGTTCCCGCTGGAGGCCGCGCCCGTTGAGGATGGGTTAACCTTTGTACGGGGCTCTCACCGGTGGAATCAGTTATTTGTCGCGCCTGAGTTCAGCAAGAATGTGCCGTTTAGGTGTGAGGGCGAACGCTACTCACCGGTGCCCGATATTGATGGTCATTTAAGTGATTATGATCTCTTGTCGTGGGACGTAGGTGTGGGAGACTGCCTGGTTTTTGACTTTCGAACCTTACATAGTGTGGCCAATAAAGGTGCGCCGGCAAAACAAACGCAGCGCCGACTGACCCTACGTTTTGGGGCGGACGATGTTATTTTTTCACCGAGGGGTGAATGGACAAAAGAGACATCTGACTTTCTCATTAGCCTCGGGCAGAAGCCGGGGGCCGCAGTAGACTGTTCCTTGATGCCGCTCGCATGGAAACGCCAGCATGGTTAAGACTGAAAATGATTGATTCGGATTGGGTCGTGAGTCGACTGAAGGGTGAAGGACGGCCCATGATTCTCGATGGCGGTATGGGGACTGCCCTTGAGCGCAATGGTGTACCAATGGACGACAGAGTCTGGAGTGGGAGAGCAATGTTGACTCATCCAGATGCCGTTCGATCTGCCCACGAAGCATTTATTCAAGCTGGCGCAGAGGCCATTTTGACCAATACATTCTCAACTGCGCGTCATATGCTGGAACCGGGAGGATTGGGCAGTGAAGTCCGAAAAATTAATTCGCTCGCGGTTGATCTTGCGAAGCAGGCGCGAGAGCGTGTTGCGCGTTCGCCGGTGGCCATCGTGGGTTCAATCTGCGAGTGGACATCAGATTTAAATCCTACCTGGTGTTCACCAGAGGTGGTGGGCCAAGCTGCCCGTGAGCAAGCAGAAGTTCTCGCTGAATCCGGAGTCGATATTCTCGCGCTCGAGATGTGTGAACGCGTTGAACTGTCAGAGGCTGTTACTGATGCCATCATCGGTCTCGGCCTGCCGGTCTGGATGGGTGTGAGCGCGCGAACGCATCAGGGGCAAACCGAGTTAGCGACCGCCAGCTACGCGGATTGTAGTTTTGAAGAAATAGTGAAACGGATATCAAGCTACCCGGTTGATATAGTCAATATCATGCATACGCAGATTCCCGATGTTGATCGAGCGTTCGAGATTGTCCGTCGCTACTGGAGTGGGCCTATTGGGATTTATCCAGAGTCAGGTTTTTTTACCATGCCCAATTGGAATTTTGTTGACGTGATTTCGCCAGAGGATCTCGTTGCTGAGGCAAACACCTGGGTCAAAAATGGGGTCAGATTACTGGGCGGGTGCTGTGGATTGGGCCCCGACCATATCAAAGCGCTCGCCAACATGGACTATGAATAGCGTCGTTTATCCGATCCCAAATGTTAGTCGTTGGAGGTCGCAGGTATTGCCTGAGCCTCGAGTTCTTGCCTTTATTCGTCAACACTAATCCAGTCGACGATATGATCCTCAAGTTCATTGTCGGTCACAACTTCTTCTGAAATCACTCGTCCACTGACTCGAAGCGCTGTAACGTCAAGAACAACTGATAATTTGCGATGAACGCGTCGATATGCGCAGGAAGAGGGCATGGCGTTCAGGATCGGTAGGTTTGATTTGGTAAGCGTGACACAATCTGGGTTCATCGTGCTCCGATTGGCGTAAACTGTACAGCGAGAGGTTTCCTGATCCAGATATCGACAGGCCACATCGGTATAGAACACTTCACCGGTATCTTCATCCTCTAATTTAACAAGACAACATCGTCCGCATCCATCACAAAGTGCTTCCCATTCCGACTGGTTTAATTTGAGTAAAGGGCTTTCCATGAAAAGAGTTCGATGGGTAAAACGCAGGATTAAGGTGAAGTATGAATCAATGTTTATCGCAATGCTTGTATGATGATCGAAACGCATGCGTGCTGCCAGATTTAAATCGACCCCGAAATGAATAGAGATATGCGTCAATTAGCAATCTTGCTAATGATTGCAAGTTCGGTAGTGATCAGCTTTTCAGGGCTAGTGGTTCGGTTATTGGATGCAGGCCCACTCGTCATGAACTTCTATCGCGCCCTTTTTCTGATGGGTGCTATTTTGGTTTTACTTTTTTTACGTTATCGGGGCGCGGCAATTGTCCGAGTCATTGGAGTGGGTTGGCCAGGACTGATGGCAGGCGCCATGCTGGCAGGCGCTGGCATTACCTTCTTGCAATCGATGACTCACACGACAGTTGCCAATACGCTATTTGTGCTTGGCGGCATACCATTTGTCACTTCTGGTTTAGCGTGGATCTTTTTGAAAGAAAAACCCGGCCGACCAACACTTGTCACCATGATTATTGCTTTCTTTGGAATTGTGATTATGATCGGCGAAGGTTTCACCATTGGCTCTGTCTATGGAAACCTGATGGCGTTGATGACGACCCTTTTCTTTTCAATTTATGCCGTCATTGTGAGATTTAATCGTCAAGTTGATATGTTACCCGCCATTCTGATCTCGACTGTCTTGATTATGGCGATGACCGGGTTAACCCAGCGCGGCGTGTTGCCGATTTCAAAAGATGATTTGTGGTTATGTCTGTTGTGGGGTGGGGTGATGTCGGGTTTTACCAGTGCATCATTTATTGTCGCTTCGCGACACATTATTGCAGCCGAGCTGACGATTTTCATGTTGCTCGAATTTGCGTTAGGCCCGGTTTGGGTCTGGTTATTTGTAAATGAAATCCCTTCAAAGTGGACTCTTGCGGGTGGTGCATTGGTGATCGTGGCGGTGCTTGGTCGATCGATTCTTGAGCTTAGGGCTAGATCAGCTACTTAGAGCGCGCGGGTTCAAGACGGCACACAGGGAATGATGCCAGCCTCGTTTCCAACAACCCGGGTTTGACGAAGTCGGCGACGCCATCGGGTTGCATCATAACCAGTGCCTCGGTGTAGAACACACCGGTTGTCCCAAATAACCGTATCCCCGGGTCGCCAGGCGTGACGAGTGACATGCGTATGCTTGGTTGTATGTTCCAGCAAGTCATCCAGTATCTTCCGACTCTCCATGCCATTCATGCCGACAATAGATCGAGCGTGGGAGCCAATATAAAGATTTTTTTGCTGATTACTTGGGTTGGTACGAACGATGGGATGCACGACGGGTGGTAACGAGGCTGCGTGATTAGGATTAACTGGCGCGATCGGGCTACGAGAAAAGACGTAGTCATGAATCACAAAGAGTGGATCGATCGTTCGTCTCATGTTGGCACCAAGACGGGCATACCCGGAGCGCATACTGGCAAATTCGGTATCGCCACCCTGCTCGGGCACCTCGTAGGCATGAAGGATGGAGAGGTAAGATGGTGTTTCACGAAATGACGAATCAGAATGCCATAGCTGATTGCCGCTTTGATACCGGGCGTTCGTGTTATCTGCAGTCGATCCATCGTCTTTTACGTTGCCTACGGTGCCAAAGTAATTAACGGTGCCCGTTGAGCCAAATGCAACGTGTTCCGCTTCCGGTTCTCCAAAGAGGCGGGTGAGCGCAAGCTGTTTGTCATCAGTCATTTCCTGTCCCGGAAAATGAACCACCGAATACTGATCGATAATTGATCGAATGGATTCAACTTCGGTTTCAGTCAGATCACCAGAAAGCGTTATGCCGGATACCGTGGCGCCGAGATCATCATGAAGGGGTTCAAGATGCATCTTGTGGTCGCGAGCTTATGTAATCTTGGATCGAATAACCCGAGAATGAAGCTCGGCGCATCTCCCGGCGAAAACCAAAATAGTCGTTCACCGCATAGTGTTGAGTTGAAAAGTTATCCCAGACCGCCACCATGCCAGCTGACCAGCTGATCCGACAGCAGAACTCGGGTAGCGTGGCGTGCTGCATGATCGAATCAAGTATCGGACGGCTTTCGGCCTCGGACATACCGTCTAACCGAAGCGAATATGTCGGATTCAGGTACAAACCCGGACGCTGGGTTTTAGGATGACGCAGTATCGCTGGGTGAAAGCGCTCACGATCTGCATTAGGATCATTCCGTAATGTTGAGCCTTTCATGGATTGCTCTTCCAGAGGCGGTGCCCATTTAATGCCATAGGGTTTTCCGACATGTACGATCTTTCGATCATCTAACATTGCTTTAAGTGGGTCGGGCAATGTTTCCCATGCCATTTGTTGATTTGAGAAAAGCGTGTCGCCGCCATAAGGGGGTACTTCAATCGCGCAAAGTATCGAGCCACTTGGCGGTTCTTCCAAAAAACTGAGATCAGTATGCCAACCACCGCCAAAAACACCCGCGCCGTCATCTTTCTCTTTGATAATGTGAGTCAATTCGGGATGAGGTGGCTGGCCGGGCCCATACGGATTCACGATGGGAGATCCAAAAACTTCACACAGTTTGAGGTGCTGCGTTGCGTCGAGGTGTTGATCGGGTAGGGTCAGCAGCAGATATTGATCTAACGCGTTCCGAAGGTCTTCGGTGAGTCTGTCAGAGATCGGGTTCTTTAGATCGATGTTGGTAACGACGGCGCCAATTGATCCTGAAATTGGATGGATATTCATAGGGCAGCGGACTTCATGGCGTCATCAGGCCTTCAAGTGGTCCCATGAAAAGACGGGGAACAAAGAGGCCGGCATTTTGCCGCCCGGCGGAACACCAAGATCACGAAGGGGAGGAGAGGTGTCACCCGCTCGCTCGCAGTACACCATGTCGTCGCCTAACCATCGTGTCGAAAACGCTCGGCGCCGGTCTTGGATGGGCGCGTCTGTTGTCCCGTGCAGTGTTCGAAAGTCAAAAAGGATAACATCGCCCGGTTCCAGATCGAAACTCCGAATGTTTTCCTCTGATACTTCGTTCATTAGTGGCGTGACTGAGGTCATCTTTTCATCATCGTGCTCATAGTCGGTGCCGTCTACAAAGTGGCGGGGAAAATACAACTGGTCTGATTGGTGAGATCCTGCAAGAAATCGAACCGCAGTTGATGATGGTGCTGAATCAAGAGAGACATAGATGCTGATGTTTTGTCGTCCGTCCACACAGTAGTAAGGGAGGTCATGATGCCACGGTGTTGCCGTTTGGGTGCCGGACTCTTTACAGAACACATGCTCATGAAAAAGTTGCACAGTATCGGATCCCATGAACTGAGCCGCGAGATGTGCAGCAGGTGATTGCGTAATAAAGTCACGATACTGGGAAATTCGATGCCAATTGCAGTAGCTATCAAAGAATCTTCCTTTTCCGTTTGGCCCGACGCTGTCGCAAGGAAAAGCATAGTGTTCCGCATCGTCCATGTTAAGTTGCAATCCCGCCCTGAGGGGCTCAACCCATTCCGGAAGAAGGTTTTTTAAAAGAACGACGCCTTCTTTTCGGAAGGTTTCGATATCTACTTTATTCGCGGTGAGCTGCGGGGATGTTTTTATATCGGCCACCACCTCTGGTTCAGGTCGCCAGTCGACAGTGGTACTATTTCCTTTATTGCCTTGATTTTGCATTGTGGAACTCAAAATATTAATAAAATAGTGTTGATGTCTTGGGTTTCAATTTATCATAAAAGTTAACGTGGACCATTGCGTCCAATACCCCACATGAAGCAACAAAGAGCGACGACAGAACTGAGCGGACTGCTTGGGCGTTTGCGGCGCGATGACCGAAAAATCCACGTGCGGGAAGCCATTGATCAATCCGGCGGCCATTTGATTTATCGTGAGGAAGATCTAGGCCTTTATTTTTGTGGTCCGGAGAGCGTGAGAATCTGCTCCTTGCTCAAAAATGTATTTAAATCCCTGAAAGTTGATCGGCGATTTGAATACGCACGATTTGATGATTTCGGAGCTGTATTTGTCGGAATTAAAGTGGAGGTTCGTACTGATGAGTACGCAGTCGTTGCCTCTGCGCTGAGGCTTAGCGGGATGGAAATTACACAGATGCCGGTCGACTAAAAAACGGTTTGCTGCTACTGCGTGTTTTTTATTGCTAGGAATTGCCCCCACCTTTGATTACCCTCGCGCGCGCGGTGGATCTTTGCGCGCCAGTCAGACCTCAAGTGTTGTTTAACGAATGGCGTCGCGGTCAAGGTCTCGATGCGGTCTAACTCCTGTTCGCTGAAGTTGATGAAATCTTCAGTACGATCCAGTGCCTCGATGACTTGAAAGCCAGCTTGTTCGATCAGGGCGCGATAGTCAGCCACTGTCCGGAGGTGGTAGCCACGGTTCTCGACATAGGTAGAGAATGTCTCATCCCAGGGTGGCGGGGAGCAGCAATAGTCCGTAAATAATAACTTGCCGGTAACCTTTAGCGCTCGATGCAGCACAGAAAACAGTTTTTGTTTTTCAGCGATATGCAAAAAAACATCCCGGCTATAAATTCCGTTGTACTTTTGTTCAGCGTCGATTTGAAGGCAATCTTCTTGTTTGAGTTGAATGGTTTTAGGGCAATCCAGTTCTCGAAGTCGATTTTGGGCTAGCGCGATCATGTTCTCGGAGAGGTCAATAGCATCAACCCTTAGACCAAATTTGGATGCCATTAAAAAAGCACTACCGCCGAGGCCGCATCCGGCATCAAGCACAAGGTCGTCAGCAGCAAGCGCCATTTTTTGAATCAAATCGTCGGCACAGGCCTTACCACCCGGACTGACAAATGCTTTTCCGTATACCAGCTCATAGTCCTGAATGGAATCAGCTGTGTACTGCCCGGCGTCAAGAAACGGTGCAGTGGCGTTACCGTTGCGGTCCATCTGTGACTGCTGCGAGGTGTTCAAAAAAGGCGGGGTCAGCCATTAATGTCTGGCACCGTGCAAGTCGCCCGACTGCATATGCCCAAAAGTCATCCACGGGATTTTGATTGGCATGCTGAACCACTCCCCATAAAGTCCAGAGAAGATCGCACATGGCCTTGTACATCACCATTCGACCAAAATCGAACGCACTGGGCTCATGTCCAAAGTAGGCTCGAAGAAAAATATGCTCCTGTTCTTCAGAGAAATTACCTTCGACTGATAGATCGCCAAGGTCCCACATGGGATCATTATTGCCGGCGTATTCAAAATCAATAATAAAGATTTTCTGTCCGTCATCAATGCAGTTTTCAACCATGGGATCGCAGTGACACGCCGCCCTTGGCAGGGTGTGGCGGGAGAGCGCGGCGCGCACTTGCTCCGCACTTTTTTGCACTTCGCTATAGCCATCGGGAAGGCGGGCGTCCAGTTTTTTGAGCACTTCAAGATACTGGTCAATTTGATTGAAAAGCTCGAACTCCCCTTCAAACAGATCAGGGCTTTGATGAAGTTTGCGGAACGCCTGACCGGCCCGCTCGAGCGCGCCGGTGTCTTTAAACTTATCGATATCCATCGTAAAAGCGTTATCGATAAATCGGGTAACCATCGTGCCCGATCCCTCGTCAAAAAAAAGAATTTCCGCATTGACACCTGCCTTGACGGCAATTTCGGCGTTCTTTTTTTCACGGATCCGGTCTATGTATTCATCAGTGCCGTCGCCCGCAAGGCGCAACACATATTTTCCTGCTGACGTTTCGATCAGAAAATTTCGATTGGTGAGGCCTCCCAGTCGTTCAACGTTGACGGTATCGAGCGATTGATCTGAAAATAGCGGGATGCCGTTGAAGGCAATTTCTAATTCTTTATCCATTATTTAAGAGTGTCGCGATGGTTTCTGTCTGACCAAGCATTACTGTCGTGGGAGAAGATTATCAGGATCATATAGTCCCTTGCAGCCTACAGCTTCCACTCGCACGGGAAAGGATTCGTCAAAATACTCGATCAGCAGAGTTCGACCTTCTTCAGCATATTCCCTGGGAAGATATCCAAGCGCAATGTTTTTGCCGATAGAGGGTCCGAAGGCGATGCTGGTCGTGTAGGACCGCCTTCCAAGCTCATCCGTTAGCACCGCATTGGAGTCAGGATCAACGATTGGGCAGGTGCCAACCGGGTATCGCGGCACACCGTTTGAATCGAGATTATCGGTCATTGTCAGCGTGCAAAGATAAGCTGGCTGGACCTCCCGTTCTCGTTGCTCGAGGTAGGCATCTTTTCCGTGGAAATCGGCATCTTTAACCGTTGGTCGTGATAATCCGGCTTCGATGAGGTTGTATTCGGTTAACAGGTCTGCATTTTGAAGTCGAAAACTTTTTTCAAGTCGCCGGGAGTTCGCATAGGTTTCGACACCGACCGGCGTCGCGCCTTGCGCAAATACAAGATCCCAAAGAGAAAGACCATAACTAAAAGGAACATGAAGTTCCCATCCGGATTCACCGACGTAAGAGATGCGAAACGCCAGCACGGGAATGCCCTGTATCGAAATCTCTTTCGTGGTCGCAAATGGAAAGTGCTTGGGATCAAGTGCGCTGGGGTCGTCTGCGACGGCTTCTAATATGCGACGAGCATTGGGCCCCCAAAGTCCGAGGCATGCCATGTGGTCGCTGCGGTCTTCGATAAACACATCCCATCCGTTGTCCTCGGCCAGCCTTGAAAGCCATACGTAATCGCGATGGCCGGCATCTGCGCCATCAATTAATCGGAAACGGTTTTCTGCGAGACGGAGAATGGTGAGGTCGGAGCGCACACCGCCGACGCGATCAAGGAAATGGGTGTAGATGCCTTTCCCGATAGGGGTGTTGCCAGCGACCTTGGCAACGCAGGCGTATTCCATCAGGGTCGCGGCATCGGCGCCACTAATGTCGTAGACCGCAAAGTGGGAAAGATTGATCATTCCGGCGTTATCAGACATCGCGAGATGCTCTGCATTGGAGACTCGCCAGAAATGTCGGTTATCCCATTCGTTTTCTCGTACGGGGACTCGATCACCATATTTTTCGAGTAATGCCTCGTTTGCGGCATAACCATGAGCTCGTTCCCAACCGGCTAACTCCATGAAATATCCACCAAGTTCTTGTTCCCGCTGCCAGAAAGGACTGCGCCGAAGGTTCCGGCCTTCGGTGTACGGCTCTCGGCTGTGAACCGCCGGGTTGTAAATTTTGAAGGCGCTCTCATAGCAGCGACCTCGAATATATTCAGGCGTTTTTTGCATCGGGTAGTACCGCGCGACATCAACACTATGGATATCGGTTTCGGTAATACCGTCAGTCATCATATCGACCAACAGCTTGGCTACACCGGGGGCGTCTTTTACCCAAACCGCTTCCGCGTACCAGAGTCCTCGGGTATTCGGTGACTCACCGATCGAGGGCCCGTTGTCAGCAGTTACTTGCAGTAAGCCATTAAAAGAATGTTTTTCGTTCCAACCCAATTCTCCGAGAATCGGGGTTAATTCCATTGCTCTTTCGAGGGGCTCAATGATTTGCTCCATTTCAAGGTCACGTTGAGACGGAGACCAGTGAGATTCACCTTTCTCCAGAAGATCTTTAGGATGTACGAGGCGCGGATCTTTTTCTTCGTAGTAGCCCCACTCAATTTGGCCGCCTTCGGCGGTTGCGGGATCGCCGGTATCGCGAAGATAAGCTGAATTTCCTTGGTCCCTGAGAAGGGGATAGCCAATCTCTTTTCCAGTGCCGGTGAACTCTTCGTAGGGACCAAAAAAACAGAGCGGGTGATCAACCGGCATGATTGGGAGATCTTCTCCTGCCATTTGAGCGATTAATCGACCCCATAAGCCGGCGCACACAATCACGGCGTCGGCGGCAATAAGACCGCGATTGGTATGTACGCCTTTTATCTTGCCTTCATGAATTTCTAATCCATTCGCAGTGGTATTCTGAAAAACTTGAAGATCCCCTGTTGCTTCAGCTTGATCAACTAATTTGCCTGCTACAGTTTGAGATCGAGGAATGACAAGTCCAGCGTCAGGATCCCACATTGCACCCTGGATCATGTCTTCTTCAATCAGCGGGAATTTTTCCTTCGTTTCTTTTGCGCTGATCATTTTTACGTTCGTGCCAAAGGCCCGACCGGATGAGACTTTTCGTTTTAATTCAGCCATCCGGTCGTCGTCATCATGTCGCGCAACTTCGAGCCCGCCAACACGACTGTAGTGCCCCATTGCGTCATAGAATTCCACGCTGTAACGAGTGGTGTAACAGGTCATGTTGTCATGCGCCGTCATGTAACAAAAATCTGATGCATGGGAGGTCGACCCGATATCGGTGGGTACTGACGACTTATCGATGCCCACAATATCTTTCCAGCCTTTCGCAATAAGATGGTGAGCGACAGATGCGCCGACAATGCCGCCAACACCAATGATGACGACGTTTGCTTTGCTTGGAAAATTAACCATTCGTTCTTCCTAAATCTTGCTGATGTTACGTATTTGTGGGCTGCGGATTTTTCGAGTATCTGAAATATGTTTAGAAGAGCCTGAACGGCTTTGAGCCGTAAATTAGAGGGTAATCCGGACGTCTGTGAAAAATCAACCACGCTCGCGAAGCGGACCGCTGATTTCGCGACCTGATCATAGGTTGCCGATGTCAAATTGCAGTATTCATCAGCGCGATGCCCGCCACAACGACAGCGGCGGCACAAATTCGGTAGACCATATGCGCCTCTTTGAGAATGAAGGCGCCAATCAGCACCGCAATGACAACGCTTGTTTCCCGTAGCGCAGAAACAGCCGCCATTGGGTGAGCGCTCATGACATAAATGACCAGACCATAAGCCGCCCCCGATACGACCCCGCTTAACCATAATCCACGCCAATTATTGAGGTAATAGCGTTTCCAAGTGGTGCGTCGGAGAAATAAAACGAAGGGGCAAAAGGTAATCGCCTCAAGAACAAACAACCAGGCAATGTAACTTAATTTTGATCCAGACTCTCTCACGCCTAAACCATCAGCCAGGGTATACGCCGTAATCCAGATGCCGGTGCCTAGCGCGAAAGAAATGGCTTTGAAGTGTTTTCTTTTTGGCAGCCCTTTTTCGAAACTCAAGCTGATAATTCCAACGCTTGCGAGTCCCAGTCCTGTCATTGCCAGTGGCGAAAACGTTTCCCCAGCTATGAGGGCTCCAGAAATGGCGATCATGAGGGGCGCACTGCCCCTGGCAAGTGGGTAGATCACACCTAAATCGCCATGCCGATAACCACTGACTAAAAAAAAATAGTAACCCCAATGAAGAATAGAAGAGAGCGCAAGAAACGGCCATGCCGCCATGTCAGGTAGCGGTAAAAATGGCAGTAGGCACAAAGCCAATCCACCAGAGCAGGCGTGCATCAGCCCAACAGTGAGCAGCCTATCTTGACCCGATTTAACAAATGCGTTCCACGCGGCATGCAAGAAAGCTGCGAGAAGAACCAGAGAGGTGACGAGCAAAGACATGAATCAAATAATCTCTTTTTAAGGCGGGACTTATTTGATGCGAAGATTTTTCCGGTAAATTGCGATCACCATGGCGCCGGTGGTCAGCATCAGACTGATTTGAAAAGCAGCATTAACAATATTCCATTCCGGAATCGCGGGAATGATGATGATTGAGCTTACAAAACTCGTGATAAAGATTAACCGTGATTCTGTTTCTGGATATTTCCACGCTTTTACAAATGTAGGTATAGACGCGAGGGTGTTTGCGCTACTTGCGAGCAGGACGGCTATCAGAGGTGAGTCGGCGAATTGCCAGAAGATTAATGCAAAAACAGAAAGCGCGCCGCAATACCAATCAAATTTTTTGAGTTGCCAGTAACTGCTTTTATTGACGAAAGACGCAAGAAAAATGGTGCCGGGTACGATGCCACCCACAATGACTCGAACAGAAGCCCAGGGATCGGCACCCGCTGAGAAAGCAGCGCCAATACTAATCAGGGGAGCTAGTGCCCATAACGACCACGATACCCGATTGGGTTTTGTCTTGCCCGCCAAGGTGTCTCGAAGATAATCATATCCACCCCAAACCATTAGCGCGGCACTGATGACAACTAAAATCTGCGCAGGCGTTAGCAAAAGTAAATCCTCAAGTGATGAATTTTTAAAAGTCCGAATCGGGCTGTGTGCCCGAATTTTTCGGAACGGTGTGGACTTTGTTAGGACGGTTTATGATCGATGAGTTGTGATACCGCGCGACCTTGAAACATAAAACGACTCGAGACTGGATTTTGACAAAATCCCGAGTTCGTCGTCAGAAAACGATACAAAATGCAAAAGACGCATATAAGGGCTGTTAATTTGCATTTGAAATAGCGGTTTAGGTAATTAATACTTATTTTAGTTACTTCTTCTCAGAATAGAGAGCGGGGTGGCAACAGATTATTAGTTGAAGTAAAAACAAAAGGAGCAACCCATGAAGATTTTAAAGAAAACGGCGTTAGCCGCCGCGCTAGTTGTTAGTACTACGACCGCAAGTTATGCAGAGCAGGTCAACATTGGTGATCCGGGTTGGACCGGCGCCACTGCAATTGCGAATCTACTTGCCGCTGTCATCACCGATAAGATGGGTGGAGAAGCCAATATTGTACCTGGCAACAATACCTCTATCTACGGCGCGATTGATCGCAGTAAGGGAGAGATCGAAGTTCATCCTGATATCTGGTTGCCAAACCAGGAGGCCTACACCAATGATCTGGTGCCAAAGGGCACGCTCAAACTGAGTAGCAAGAGTTACGAGGGAAATCAGGGATATTGCGTCTCTCAGGACTTCGCTAAAAAGATGAATATCACGTCCATATTCGACCTGGGTCGGCCAGAGGTGGTTGCCGCGATGGATAGCGATGGGAATGGTAAAGGCGAGTTTTGGATTGGCGCTGATGGCTGGGCCTCAGCTAACGTCAACCAGGTAAAACTTCGTGACTACAAGCTTTATGATTCTGGTATCGAAGCGGTTCGGGCGGCAGAGGCGGTAAAAAATGCTCGCGTGCTTGATTCCATCAAGAAAGGCGAAGGCTATGCATTTTATTGCTACAAACCCCATGCGATTTGGGGCATGGCAGATATCGTCATGCTCAGCGAGCCGGCATATGATCCAGCCAAATACACGATGGTTCAACCGAAAGCGGATCCGGATTGGTATACCAAATCCTATGTCGCGTCGAAAGATGCATTGAAACAGATCCAGATTGGATGGGGCACGTCGCTTGAATCTAAGTCACCTGCGATCGTTGAGTTCTTTAACAATTTTCAGTTGACAGCGGACGATGTCTCAGCGCTTGCATATGAAGTATCAGTGAATAAGCGCGATCCTGCAGAAGTGGCTCAGGAGTGGATCAGCAATAACCCAAAAGTAGTTGATGGATGGTTAGGGCTGTAATCTGGTAAAGCCTATAACAAGACCGGCGCTGCGGCGCCGGTTTTTTTTCGAAAAAAATGTCACAAAATCATTCCGGCAGCTTTATTGAGATTCAGAACGTCTCAAAGATATTTGGCAACGCCTCGCCTGAGGTGCTTGAAGCAATAGCAAAAAACCAAATCTCGAAACAACAAGCGCTTGAGAAATACAACGCTGTCATTGGTGTCTCAGATGTGTCTTTTGAGGTTAATCCTGGCGAAATATTTTGCGTGATGGGGTTGTCTGGAAGTGGCAAGTCGACGCTGGTTCGGCATATCAATCGTCTTTTGGAGCCTACACTGGGAAAAATTCTGATCGATGGTCAGGATGTGATGGCGCTTGAGAAAGAGGCGCTTCGAACCTTTCGTAATAAAAAGATCGGCATGGTGTTCCAGAATTTTGCGCTGATGCCGCATCGGTCTGTGATCGACAATATTGCGCTGCCCCTTGAAATCCGAGGGGTTAATAAGAATCAAAGGTATCGCCGGGCCGAGGAGATCCTCGACATTGTTGAGCTAACAGGTTGGGGCAGCAAATATGCGCATGAGCTTTCGGGCGGCATGCAGCAGCGAGTGGGCCTTGCTCGTGCGCTCGCCGCCGACCCTGAAATTCTTTTAATGGATGAACCCTTTAGCGCGTTGGATCCGTTGATTAGGCGACAGCTCCAGTCAGAGTTCATCAAGCTGTCTCGGCAGTTAAGAAAAACGACTGTTTTCATTACGCACGATCTGGACGAGGCGGTCAAGGTAGGGCATCGGATCGCGATTATGAGAGACGGTCAGGTGATTCAAGTGGGTACGCCTGAAGAAATTATTATGGACCCTAATGATGGTTACGTTGCAGACTTTGTAAAAGGAATCAGTCGATTGGCTATCGTGAAGGCAAAGTCGATCATGATATCCGTCCAGCAATATGAGCAGGCACACGGCCCATTTCCGGCAGATGCTGTCAGGGCGAGCGAGGATGCTGCGATCGGAATGCTCATTGAAAAGCTGGTTAAAACTGATGGTCC
>JADHSN010000128.1 GCA_016776875.1 Gammaproteobacteria bacterium
ACGGACGTGTTTGACGCCCGGACGCCAATTAGGCCGGCTCGCCACTCCCCGGGAATCCGGGGAGTGCTTCGCCATCTAAAATCTCTCGGGGATTTTAATCCGCCACAAGCGGCTTATTCCAAAGCGCTATCGAGTTGCGGAATGGCCTCAAATAAATCCGCAACCCAACCAAAATCAGCGACCTGAAAAATAGGCGCCTCTTCGTCTTTATTGATAGCAACGATAACCTTCGAATCCTTCATGCCCGCAAGATGTTGGATAGCGCCAGAGATACCGACAGCGATATAAACGTTTGGGGCAACGACTTTTCCAGTCTGTCCAACCTGATAATCATTTGGGACATAGCCAGCGTCAACAGCCGCTCGAGACGCGCCGACGGCCGCACCCAACTTATCGGCTAACTTTTCAAGAAGCACAAAGTTTTCGGAACTTTGCATCCCCCGGCCTCCTGACACGATGATATCTGCCGTCGTCAATTCGGGTCGCTCCGAGCGAGTCAGCTCCTCACCCACAAACTTTGAAAGACCGGCATCTCCGCCACCCGAGACCGCCTCGACCGTCGCCGCACCGTCCATGCCTACCGCATCAAAAGCCGTCGTCCGAACAGTAATGAGTTTAAGCGCATCGGTCGACCGAACCGTTGCCATCGCGTTACCCGCATAAATAGGACGGATAAATGTATCCTCTGACTCAATCCCGCTGATGTCTGAAATTTGCTGGACATCCAAAAGTGCTGACGCGCGGGGTAAAATATTTTTCCCGTAAGTGGTCGCGGGCGCGAGCACGTGGGAGTAATTGCCTGCAATCGATGCGATCAGCGGCGCGATGTTTTCCGCGAGTCCGTCGGAAAACGAAGCATCATCCGCAACCAACACGCGCGAGACGCTCCCAACCTTGGATGCTTCGTCAGTCACCGAACTGCAGTCGGCCCCTGCAATCAAAAGATCTACTTCAGTACCAAGCGCCGCTGCTGCAGTCACTGTATTTAACGTGGACGGGCGCAACGTTGCATTATCGTGCTCGCCAATTACAAGAATAGCCATTAGATCACCTTTGCCTCATTTCGTAGTTTTTCAACGAGCTCTTCAGCGCTCGAGACTTTCACACCCGCCGCTCTTGCTGGGGGCTCAATTACCTTTAAAACCTCAATGCGTGGCGACACATCCACGCCCAAATCATCTGGCGAAAAAGTCTCAAGTGGTTTTTTCTTCGCTTTCATAATATTTGGTAATGATGCGTATCGAGGTTCGTTTAACCGCAAGTCAACCGTGATCACGCATGGGGGTGTCAGATCGATATTTTCAAGGCCACCATCCACCTCACGGGTCACACGCACTGAACCGTCGTTTACTTCCAGTCCGGAAACAAAAGTGCCAATTGACCAGTTAAGAAGTGCAGCCAACATCTGGCCCGTCTGGTTATTGTCGCCATCGATTGCCTGCTTACCCAAGATCACGAGTCCAGGATTCTCTTTGTCGGTGATCGCTTTCAGCAACTTGGCAACACCGAGTGGCTCTGGTGCAGGATCTGTCTCAATCAAAATCGCCCGGTCGGCGCCCATTGCCAACGCCGTACGAAGGGTTTCTTGACTCTGGCTCGGACCCACCGCAACCGCGATGACTTCCTCCGCTTTACCCCCTTCCCGCAGCCTTATGGCCTCTTCAACCGCGATCTCGCAGAACGGGTTCATCGCCATCTTCACATTATTGAGCTCAACGCCCGACTGATCCGCATTAACGCGAACCTTAATGTTGGCGTCGATCACACGCTTGATCGGGACAAGTACCTTCATTTCAAATTACCTCTTGTTGGTCTTTTTACGTTAACGAATAAGGGCGCCACCCGACACTCTCCGGCTGTCGAGATATTGTATTTTCGCATCAGGGTTTCGTCTACAATTCGCAGGGAATTCACCGAGTGAGTTGGGTATATTTTAAACGGTCTCCGACGCATAGACACCTATTAGCGGTATTTCTGTCGACTCCAACAAAGCAAACGTCGCGCTGTCGGCAGTCTTTGTCGAGATCTCGATTGATAATTAACAAAACACACCTTCAGGGATCTGAAAATGACTGAGACCAAGCGCCGACAACGAGGCAACGCCCGAGCCGACCGAAGAGCCAAGCGAGAGCGATCGACCCGAGCCAGTGTCCCATTTATCACCCGACGGGTCCCTACATTTGAACTCGCCAGCGAAGAAGTACTCGCCCTAATCGAGAATAACGCAGACACGGTGCTCGAAACAATTGGCATCGACTTTCGGGATGATCCCTTAGCCTTGGATCTACTCAAACAGGCCGGTGCATCCGTCGATGGAGAGCGCGTGAGATTTCCAAAAGGGATGTGTCGAGAGATAATTTCATCGAGCGCTCCCGCCGAATTTACACAACACGCCCGAAATCCGGACCGGAGTGTCAGAATTGGCGGAGATCACACGGTACTCGTACCCGCCTATGGGTCGCCGTTTGTACATGACCTGGATAAGGGTCGTCGATACGCCACGCTAGGTGATTTTGAGAACTTCACCCGACTCGCCTATATGAGTCCGTCGCTGCACCACTCCGGTGGCACATTATGCGAGCCGGTAGATCTGCCGGTAAACAAACGCCATCTGGACATGATTTACAGTCATCTACGTTGGTCAGACAAACCATTCATGGGCTCAGTCACTCATCCGGATCGAGCGCAAGACACCGTTGATATGGCGAAGATTGCATTTGGGGATGACTTCTTGGATACGCATTGTGCAATTACCAGCCTTATCAATGCTAATTCCCCAATGACATTTGATGCGACCATGCTCGGAGCTGCCCGTGTTTATGCGGAAAACAACCAGGCCACGGTTATCTCCCCGTTCATTCTTTCAGGCGCAATGTCACCCGTCACCATCGTGGGTACGTGCACGCAGATTCTTGCAGAGGCACTCGCCGGAATATGTTTCACCCAACTTACCCGCAAAGGCGCTCCGGTTATCTTCGGGACCTTCTCGAGCGCGGTTTCGATGCAGTCAGGTGCTCCCACCTTTGGGACACCTGAGCCATCAATGGTAATTTTCATATGTGCGGCACTGGCCCGAAGATTGGGCGTACCGTTTCGCAGTGGTGGCGGACTTTGCGGTTCCAAGCTTCCGGATGCGCAGGCCGCATACGAAGCGGCCAATACGTTACAAAGCGCCATGCTTGCCGGCGTCAACTTCATGCTTCACACGGCAGGTTGGTTGGAAGGCGGCCTCGCCATGGGCTATGAGAAATTTATACTCGATGCAGACCAGGCCGGAATGATCGAAGTCTTCTTATCTGGCGTTGACGCCTCGGAAAATGGGCAAGCAATGGACGCGCTCGCGACCGTCGGTCCAGGGAATCACTTCTTGGGGTGTGAGCATACGCAGGCTAACTTTGAGACCGCTTTTTATCGATCAACAACGGCGGATAACAATAGCTTTGAGCAATGGCAATCGGAAGGTGCTCTAGACGCCGCGCAACGGGCCAATAGTACTTGGAAAAAAATGCTGGCTGAGTATGAAGCGCCCCCAATTGATGAGGGCATGGACGAAGCGCTTCGCGAATTTGTCATGACTAAAAAAAATGCCGTGCCTGACTCCAACATTTAATTAATCGAATTGAGTCGCGAGTTGTCAGGCGAACTCAATAATAACGCGTCGGTTTTGCTTACCCTTTTTTTCGATCTTTCGAACTTTCACGGCGCCGATTTCGCCTGATCGGGATACATGGGTACCGCCGCAAGGTTGCAAATCGATTCCCTTAAAATTAACCAGCCGGACGTCGCCGTCACCGATTGGTGGACTTACTGACATTGTTCTGACGAGTTCGGGCTGGTCACGCAATTCCTGTCCTGAAATCCAGCGCAGTTCCATAGGTTGATCGCTCGAGATCACTTTCTCGAGCGCTTGCTGAATCACTTCCTTATCGGGGGGCGTCGGTAGATCAAAATCCAGTCGTGCTCGACCATCGGAAACCGACCCACCCGTCACCGGCGCATCAATCACTGCACAAAGCATATGCATGCAACTGTGCATCCGCATCAATCGATATCTGCGATCCCAGTTAATGCTTGCATTCACCGTCTCGCCGATTTCAGGAAGAATATCGCCCTGCTCGCATAAATGAAGATGGGCTCCGGTATCGCGATGCAACACGGTATCGACTATCGTGATCGTTCGACCCCCACTCGCCACCATGTGTCCGATATCGCCAGGCTGCCCGCCACCCTGAGCGTAGAACACAGTACGATCGAGCACGATGCCGTTATCAACGATATCAACAACGGTTGCCGAACACGCTTTTAAATAAGCGTCATGCTGAAATAGTTTTTCGGTCATCAGGTCACGCGCGAACCCGTTCTGATCTCGGATCGTACATAGGCGATAAACTGGCCTTTGCCGCGATTCTCTCTCCGGCCACCTCCACCTCCCAATTTCCCTCAGAAACAAAAGCGCGATCAACGCCAGACTCGTGAGAAACGTAACCCAGGCCAATACAGCCACCTAACGAATGACCATACATTCCTGACGTGGTCCGGCCCACTCGCTCACCGTCTCGCCAGATAGGCTCTTCGTGATAGAGCATCTGATCGGGTTCCTGCAACAAGAACTGAACCATTCTTCTGCTCGGCAGGCTATCCGCCGCCCGCGCAAGCGCCTCACGCCCACGAAAGCCCTCCGACTTATTCCAATCAACGGCGAAACCCAATCCTGCCTGCAGAGGATCATCATCAGGACCAATGTCGTGACCCCAGTGACGGTAGGCTTTTTCAATTCGGAGACTATTGAGGGCGTGCAGGCCGGCCGGCGCGAGGTCAAACGCCTCTCCCTTCTCTATCAAGAGATCAAAGATTCCGAGCGCAAAATCACTGGGCACGTACAGCTCCCATCCCAGCTCGCCGACGTAAGAGATCCGACTCGCCCTCACGAGACCGTAACCCATCTCTATTTCCTGGGAGGTACCAAACTCAAATGCTTCATTGGTCAGATCGGCGGGGGTCATTTGTGCGAGCAGCTCTCGCGACTTAGGGCCCATTACGCTAAGAACACCATATCCAGCTGTCACATCAGTAACATAGGCCCGCTCATCCGCCCTTATGCTTTCCCTGAGCCAGTAAAAGTCCCTCATTTGAGATGCGGCCGCGGTCACAACAAGATACTGATCTTCCGACATTCGGGTCACCGTAAGATCAGATTCAATCCCCCCTTGATCGTTAAGCCATTGGGTGTAAACCACTTTGCCCGGCGCAACATCCACCTGATTGGCGCTAACGCGATTTAACACCTTACAAGCATCCGGCCCCTGCAATAGAAACTTGCCAAATGAGCTCATATCGAAAACACCAACCCGCTCCCTGACCGCACAATGTTCGGATGCCGAGTACGGGAACCAGTTTTGTTTTCTAAAACTGTACTCATAAACCGGATCTATCCCACTGGGTGCAAACCAGTTCGCCCGTTCCCAGCCCGCTGTTTCTCCAAAACAAGCGCCCTGTCCCTTTAATTGAAGATGAAACGGAGAAGTTCGAACACCGCGGGCACTTTCAGGCTGCCTGAAAGGCCAATGCATGGCATACAAAAGACCGAGTGCTTCAACCGTGCGATCATGCAGATAGTGTTTATTTTTTTGAAAAGGCATCATCCGCCGAATATCAACATCCCATAAATCCATGGGCGCCTGCCCATTAACAATCCATTCTGCCAAGACCTTGCCCGCACCACCGGCAGATTGGATTCCAATTGAGTTAAAGCCCGCTGCGACAAAGAAATTGGACACTTCGGGTGATGGACCCAAAAAATAACGATTGTCAGGCGTGAAGCTCTCGGGGCCGTTAAAGAAAATCTTAATTCCGGTTTCGCCAAGCACTGGAATTCGATCAATTGCATATCCCAATTGGGCCTCAATATGATCGACGTCCTCAGGCAACGTTCCGAACTCAAAATCTTCCGGAATCCCCTCCATCCCCCAAGGTTTTGCAACCGGTTCAAACATCCCAACCATGAGCTTGCCGGCTTCTTCTTTAT
>JADHSN010000129.1 GCA_016776875.1 Gammaproteobacteria bacterium
AGATAAACAATATTGCGCTTAAAAAAATAACCGCGAGGAATTGATAAATTTGAGTCATTATTTCCTGAATTCAAAAAGCAGAAAAGCCGAAGTAAACGTGTCTTTTCATTATACTTAGTAATCCTTACAAAGGAGTTTTTCATGCATACCGATCATCTTTCTGATTCCGACAAAATGATGCTGGAGTCGCTCTACTGGTGGGATATCCCCACCTTGTTTCGAACGCCTTTGGATCGTGATCCGGCGAACGCCGATATCGCGTTGGTCGGCGTGCCCCACTCCACCGGCAACGGCACCACGGAACGAGACCAGCATCTGGGTCCGCGTGCGCTTCGTCAAGTCTCAGCCATGTCCAAACGCGTGCATGTGGAGTTCAATATCGATCCTTGGGCAACGCATCGCATTCATGATCTGGGTGATGTGCCATTGCCGGAAGGCAATAACAACGAGGCATGCATTGAACGGATTACCGATTTTTATCGTCAGGTTGACGCAGCCGGCGCCCGACCGGTTTCAGTAGGCGGGGATCACGCCGTCACCGGCGGAATTATTCAAGGCATCTCAGGACCTCAATCGAAACTCACCAACGGCGAGAAAGCCGTATTTCTGCATTTCGATGCGCACACGGATGCCTACGAGCAAGTGCCGCATTTTCTGGGCGCCGTAAAGTCTGCCGCACATTGGGCAAGCTATCTCGTACGCGACGGCCTGATAGACGCCAGTCACAGCGTGCAGATTGGGATGCGTGGCAACCCGCGGACTTTAAGCTGGCTTAACCCCAGCAAGGATCTTGGATACGAACTCATCACCATGAAACGCTACCGGGAGATCGGCCTCGAGAAAACCATGGCCATTATTAATGAACGTCTCGGCGATGCGCCGGTATATGTGACTTTTGATCTTGACTGTATGGACCCCACGGTGGCGCCGGGCGTCGCGAATATCGAAGCGGGGGTGCAGGGATTTCAGGTCGATGAGGTAATGCGGCTATTGCGTTGCATTCGTGGCAAAAACATTATTGGCGGCGATGTGGTGTGCATGATGCCGACCAAAGATGCACCTAATCAGATCACGGCCCATACGGCCGCTGCGGTCATGTTTGAGATTATTAGCCTCGTCTCAGACAGCCTCAAACAACGTGGTGCCTAAATCGCGATGACAACTGAGATCGACTAACCGGTATCCGCGCGGCCCCAGAAGAGTTCCCGCACCTGTTCGCTGTTTTTATGATCGGGTGTTTCAGCGTAGCAAAGCACAGGCACCAGTCGCGGGGTTTTTCCCTTGACCTGAGTCACCCGATGAATCGTTTGGTTACCACCAAAAACCAACAACGTGCCGGGCGTAAAGGGAAGTTGCATGACGCCATCACGCTTGCCGGCGAGCACACCGCCGACGATTTCTTTTTCATTATCCCGTCCACGAATCTGTGGCACATATTCAAAAAGCCCGCCTTCGTCTGGCTGTTGAAGCATCAGCGTAATCGTGAATTCCGACTCGTCAAAGTGCCAGCCATGCTGGCCGCCGTCTACAAACACATTAATCGAGCAGGCCCCCAGGGGATCCGCAAATCGAAAAAATGGTTCTTTATCAAGAATACCGCCGATGAAATTCATCAGCGGATCCCACAAATAAAGGCGCTTCATTGCGCCATCTTGGGGTAGGTAGTCGTATGCGACAGACCCAACATAAGTCGCCTCCTGACGCTGCGTCACATCGTCTTCTGACACATCAGGATCAGCATCCTTTAAATACGCGTTATGCGTGCTATCACAGAAATAGGCTTCCCCCAAAAGACCGTTGGCCTCATGAGCGAGCACATCAAGCGCTTCGGGTGATACAAAACCTGGCAGCATACAAAGACCCGTGGTCGCAAACTCCTCGCGACACGCTGCAACAAGTCTTGCACCTTCAGGCGAGGTCAGATCCTGAATTGGGTAACGCGCCGTATCAACAATTTGCTCTGCGCTTAAGGAATCTTGGGTCATGGCAATGAAAAATCTATCGTAGAATGCTACCAGTTTAGCGTTTTTTATTTGCTTTCGGCAATCGGCATTAATCAGCTTTTTTCACTCTTTTTTTAAAAAAGCTCATTAATCAAAAAGGAGATCAACATGGTAGATGAGAATTTTCGACTGAACCAACCCTTTGTTGGAATTGCCTCGTTTTTGAGATCCCAGATCTGCAACGATATCAAAAATCTTGACACGGGCATTGCCGTGATGGGCGTTCCTACTGATGAGGGCTCGCCTTTTATGGCCGGTTCGCGAATGGGGCCTCGCGCCTTGAGAGAACACTCGCTTCGTTTTGGCCAGGGAGGCAAGGGCTACTACGATCCGGAACATCGCAAGCAGTTTCTTGAAACCGAAATGTCGCAAGGATTAATTACTGACCTCGGTGATGTTGATATTTGGCCAGCCGATATTAAACAGACTTTTGATAACACCACGAAAATGACACAGCAGGCACTTGAAGGTTGTGACTTGCTAGTGGTGATGGGCGGAGATCATGCAATCACCTACCCAGTGGTTCGCGCAATTGAAGAAGATATTTATGTCATTCATTTTGATGCCCACGCCGACTACGCGCCGTTTATTCATGACCTACAGTTCACCAATGGCCATGCCTTTCGCCACATCGCGCCGATGCCTAATGTGAAGAATCTGATTCAGGCGGGTATTCGGAGCCTGAGGCATTCAGAAGAAATGATTGAAGACTCCATTGTGCAGGGCAATGATGTGGTGACCATGACGCAATTTCATGACATGGGTCCTGAAGGGCTTGCCGCGCTCGTGCCAGAAGGTGCGAAGACCTACGTCAGCATTGATGTCGACGTGCTTGATATCTCTTTGGTGCCGGGCTGCGTTTCTGCCGAACCGAACGGCATGACCTACGCCGAGCTGCGCGATACGCTCGACGCAATTGCACGACGCACCGAGATCATTGCGTTTGACTTTGTCGAAGTCAATCCGCAGCTTGATGTGGGGACCGGCGTCACCGCGTATTTGGGCGCACACATCATGGTGGAATTCATGGGCCGTATCTGTGAACAGCCCTGGTGGGTCGAAAAACGCAATCGAAGACTCAAAAAATGAGGCAGCGCGTTCTGATTACAGCGGGCGCCGGGGGAATCGGACGTGTGATGGCTGAAACCTTCGAGCGGGAATCGGCCGACGTCTGGATTGTCGATAACAACGCTGCGTTACTTGAATCCTGCCCCACGTCCTGGAATAAATCCTGTCTGGACGTTACCGATGCTGATGCTGTTCATTCGTTGTTTAAAGAAATTAACGGTCACTGGGGATCGTTCGATACGCTTTGCTCAAACGCCGGTGTTGCAGGCCCGGGCGCACCTATTGAAGAGGTCTCGCTTGACGATTGGCGATCCTGTGTTTCGGTAAGCCTTGAAGGTGCTTTTCTGTTTGCAAAACACACCGCACCGCTGATGAAAGCACAACGAGCCGGCTCAATAATTATTACCTCGTCAACCGCCGGTATTTTTGGATTTGCCAACCGTTCGCCTTATGTCTCTGCAAAGTGGGCGGTTATTGGTTTGATGAAAACGCTCGCTATCGAACTTGGGCCGTTTAATGTTCGTGCCAATGCGCTGTGCCCCGGGCCAGTCGAAGGCGAACGCATGAATTTTGTCGCTGATCGGGAGGCGGAGCAAAAAGGTCGAACGCGCGAGGACGTGCTCGCTGAATACGCAAGCGGATCATCCATGATGAAGCTGATTAGACCCGAAGATATCGCAGAAATGGCCGTTTTTCTCGCCAGTGAGAAGGCGGCGCTCATCAGTGGGCAGGTGATCGCGGTTGATGGCCACACGCAGAATCCTGAACCACAAGGCTAGACCTAAAGCGACATCGCAGTCCTCATGACTACATGACTAATCGTGCTAGTAATCCCTAACGGTTGAAGCGCCATCGTAGAGAATGTTGGCCCAGTTTGTATTCGCTTGTTGGCGAGCTTGCCTGCCCGCATCATCCATATCCGCGACCGGACGAGGTAGTGGTGTAAAACCCTCCGCGCCTTCGCATCCACGCACGATTTGAGCAAAATTCTCACCAATCACCTGTCGGGTATCCGGTCGCATATAACACTGGAGTGCAATACCCATCCGCCGCTGATCGCCCTGATTTGGCATCGAACCATGAACTGTTTTGGCATGATGCATCGACATCTGACCCGGCTTGAGAACTAAATCAACAGCCTTGCTTTCATCAATCTCCTGAATGGCTTGCCCGCGGGTCAGGATATTGTCTTCACCAAAGGTGTCGTTATGATTCATTACCTCGCCCTTGTGGCTTCCCGGAATCACCTTGATGCAGCCCAGCTCAGGATTACTTGGTGTTAACGCCAGCCATGGCGTCACAAACGCATGAGGCACAAGGCCCATATAAGTGCAGTCCTGATGCCAACTAACAAATCCTTTACTGTTGGGCTCCTTAAAGAAAAGAACGCTCCCGTATAAAAGAATGTCTGGACCGATCAGATCGCATACCGCCTCGACAATAACGGGATGGTGGGCAACCGCATCAAGGCGCTGAAATGCAAGATGGGCGTTATTTCTATTGGTCGATCCCAGCTCATCAGGATATCTTTGCTCGGCGGCTTCGACTTCCGCTTTTAACGTGTGCGCTTCTGCTTCCGACATCACGTCGATTGGCGCGCAGTAACCAAATTCGTGAAAGTGATCAATCTGCTCTTGCGAAAGGACACTTGGCATCAGCGTAATCCCTGAATAATGAGCTTAAAGTGGCTCCTAAATTACCGCGAACCGTGCTTTTGCTACAACTTAAACGCGAATTATTTTTAACCTACCGCGACATTAGTGAAATTAGAAATAGCGCTACTCGTTAAACGTGTGCAAACTAATTTGAAAAAATACGCTAGCAAGAAGCAAGGCCTCCGAAATGTCTTTCGATTCTTTCATTACGTTCCTGCCCACACAGGATCTTGAAAAAACAACTCACTTTTACGAGCACGTGCTGAAGCTGCCGCTTGAACTCGATCAGACGAGTTGTCGGATATACCGAATCGCTCAAGGTGGCTTCATTGGGTTTTGCGCTAAAACCGAAATTAAAATCCAAGAAGGAGTAATTCTGACTTTGGTAACCGAAAATGTTGACGAATGGGAACAGATTTTTACCGAACACCATCTCCCAATTGAAACACCGCCCACATTCAATTCTGATTATCAGATCTACCAAATGTTTGTGCGGGATCCCAATGGGTATCTCATCGAAATTCAGCGATTTGAAGATCCGCGATGGACATCTTAACGCTGGCTGAAAATAACTTAACGCCAACTTCTTAGATCGCAGCACGACCAATCCAGATGAGCGAACCAATTGATAAATGGCATCGGTGCCAAATTGATCGCACGCTATTAAAAGCGCTCTTGAAGCGTACAAACTGGCACGGACTCGTTTACCTTTTTTATTTTAGTGCGCTCCTTTTAATAACAGGAGCGTTAGCTTTGTTATCAATCGGCACGTTTTGGAGTGTTCCCGCATTTTTATTGTTCGGGGGTATCTGGGTATTCGCCACAAGTGTGGCTCACGAAACCGCTCACGGCACACCCTTTAAGAATCACACCCTAAACGAAAGCGTACTTTTTGTTTCCGGGTTAATGGTTCAGCAAACACCGTGTCTGTTGCGCTACGTTCATTCTCATCATCACTCGCACACCGCCCTGGCGGGAGATGATCCCGAAATTATTTTGACCAATCCAATAACACCAAAAGATTTCATCTTAAAAGCGCTGATCGATATCGGCAGCGTCTGGTATTTTATTAGGGCCACAGTTTTGCTCGCCCTCCATCGGCCGGGGCAAGATGCCGTCAGGTGTATTCCTGTGAAAAAAATGCGCCGGGCTTTTATAGAAGCCCAAACCTATCTCGTCATCTATATTGGTATTATTGTCTGGTCACTCATCGCACAGTCATGGGTGCCCATTTTGATGTTCATTCTGCCAAGAGCATTTGGGGCGCCTACGCATGGCATTAT
>JADHSN010000130.1 GCA_016776875.1 Gammaproteobacteria bacterium
AGTATCAAATCTTTTAGACGGTCGACGAGAAAAAAATGCCCCTCGCGATCAACATAGCCCACATCTCCAGTCCGGAACCAGCCATTTCGAAGGCTGTCCGCATTGTCTTCAGGCCGGTTCAAATAGCCGATCATGACTTGAGGTCCTTTGATCCAGACTTCACCGCGTTCACCCATTGGCATGGGATCATGTGGCGGTTCGATGTGATGAATCGAAATCTCAGTTTGAGGCATTACCTGGCCAATTGATCCGGGTTTGTTCAGATCTCGCATGGCGTTGCAAGTCGCAACCGGGGCTGTTTCGCTGAGGCCATAACCCTCGACCAGTCGGCAGCCGGTGAGTCGCTCAAAAGTCTCTTTCACCTCAAGTGGAAGTGGCGCCCCGCCCGATATGCAGAATCGGATCGTAGAGAGATCAAATTTTGAAAGATTGGTGGCCTGATTAATGGACGCATAAATAGTGGGTACAGCGGGAAAAATTGTGGGTTTCTTCTTGTGAATGGTGTTTAGCGTTTGTTTGAGCTCATAGCGCGGTAACAGGATCATTTGGGCGCCGCTTGCGATTGCAAAGTTCATGACGGCTGTCATCGCAAATACATGAAAAAACGGCAGGATTCCGAGCACCTTTTCTTGAGTCTGGTCCAGTTCGCCGTACCAAAGTTGCATCTGAGACACATTTGCCGAGAGATTGCCCTGGGTCAACATTGCCCCCTTGGGTTGACCGGTGGTGCCGCCCGTGTATTGAAGAACCGCAATATCCTTATCAAGGTCAATATCGACAGGATCTGGTGTGCCAGCATGACTGACAAGCTGCTGAAATGGGATGATTCTGGAATCCGTTGGAATTGTAGCGAGTTCTTTTTTCTTCAGTAGTCGAAACAGAACACTTTTGATCTTGGGTAAAACATCAGCCATTGGGCATACAACAATTTTTTGCAGGCTTGGTGTTTGGCTCAGCATGACCTCGACTTTGGAGTACAGAATCTTTAGATCCATTGTGATCATAATTTCTGTTTTGCTGTCCTCGATCTGGAAGGCCAGTTCACGTTCGACGTATAAAGGGTTGTAATTGACTACGGTGCCACCTGCCCGAAGAACGCCGTAGTAACAAATCACAGAGTAGGGTGTGTTGGGCAGACAAAGACCGACCCGGCTTCCCTTTTTGACACCCATCGCCTGCAAGCCTTTAGCCGTCCGGTTAACCTGCTCAAGTAGTTCTCCGTAGGTCAGACAATAGTCAAGGAAATCGATTGCAACATGATCACGACGATGTGCTGCTGTCTGGGCAAGCGTTTCATAGAGGGGTTGGCGTTTAATGTCAGCATCCCAATCGAGGCCGGCGGGATAGTGGTTTAGCCAAGGTTTGATGTCTTCATTCATAAAAACCATCCTTGTGGTTAATCAGTAGCAACGCTGTGTTTTTGCTGCGGAGGTGGGGCGCCCCAAGTAACGTTAACGTGAAGTATTTTACGCATACGTTATTTGAGGTGGCAATACGCCTTTTTGACCTGCGGTCAGTGCGGGAAAGATGCATGATGTTGCAATGGCGGATTGGATCGGCGGAGTGGTTTTACTGCTTTTTTGCTCATTTAGGGTGGGATTGCTACAAAATTTATACCTGCAAAAGTTCTGTGAATGGCAATTGTCGACAAATTGTTTGTATCGGCTTGATTGAGCGTGCGAAGATTTAAAGGAATAAAAGCATATCGTCGAATTTCAGCGACGAAAAAAAAACTAAAAGGAACACCATGCCAGGCTTAAGAGCGGATGTAGACCCAGAGGGTCTCCTAGAGTACTCGGTTGTTTACACGGATCGCGCCCTCAATCACATGTCGCAGTCTTTTCAGGGAGTGATGAAAGATATCGCTTCCACGCTTCAAGAAGCTTATAACGCTGACGCGGCGATCGTCATTCCAGGGAGCGGAACGTTTGGCATGGAAGCGGTGGCACGTCAGTTTGCAACAGGGAAGAAATGTCTGGTGGTTCGAAATGGTTGGTTCAGTTTTCGTTGGACTCAAATTTTCGAAGCGGGAAATATTCCGGAAAGCCATTCGATTTTTAAGGCACGGCCTATTGAATCAGGCGCCCAACCTGCGTACGCACCCGCGCCAATCGAAGAAGTGACAGCGGCGATTCGATCAGAAAAGCCTGATCTTGTGTTCGCGCCTCACGTCGAAACATCGGCCGGCATGATTTTGCCCGATGATTATATTCGGTCATTAGCCGATGCGGTGCATGAGCATGGCGGCATGATGGTGCTGGATTGCATTGCATCGGGGACGCTCTGGGTAGATATGCAAGCCTGTGGTGTCGATGCATTAGTCAGCGCGCCGCAGAAGGGTTGGAGTGGGTCGCCGTGTGCCGGACTTGTGATGTTGAGCGCGCTTGGGGTTGAGCGGCTTGCTGAAACGACGAGCAGTAGTTTTGCGTGCGATCTGAAGAAGTGGCACGAGATTATGACGACTTATCAAAATGGGGGGCACGCCTATCACGCGACAATGCCAACCGACAGTCTTCGTGCTTTTGTAGCGGTCATGCAAGAAACCAAAGAAATGGGTTTTGGCCCCGTCAAAAATGCCCAAGAAGAGCTCGGATCAAAAATGAGGGCGGTGCTAGAGGCCCATGGATTTAAAAGTCTTGCAGCGCCTGGCTTTCAAGCCGGAAGTGTTGTTGTGAGTTACACCAATGACACCGATATCCAAAACGGCAAAAAATTTATGGAGCAGGGTATGCAGATCGCGGCCGGCGTGCCGCTTCAGTGCGATGAGGGGCCTGATTTCAAGACATTCCGCATCGGACTTTTTGGCCTTGATAAACTGAAGAACATCGATCGTACGGTCGAGTTGTTTTCTGAAACCCTCGCTAGCGTATCGGGTTAGTTCAAGCCCTAGAAGTCCTCAAGTCGGGCGATTCCAATATTGGATTCGCCCGCACCGCTGTACAAAAGATAGGCGTCCTCCGCGTCTATAAAAATGCCGGGGTCCCGAAGTTCACGAAGACGGGTATCGGCAGCACCGATTATTGAAGTTGTTACAGGTAGATCGGCGCCTTCCCAATCTCTCTCCGGGGTGAGCACAATCTCTGGTTTGGAAAATTGCCACGCGTTCCAGTCTCCGCTGACGTTGCCAGCACAGTGATAAATTTTTTCCGGTCGATCACCGAGACAGGAAAAGAAAAGATGGAGAGTGTCCCCTCTTAGACAGGCTGTTGGGTGACGCAACTCGAGACTACTGTCTGATCCAAAAAGCACCATTGCCGGACCTGGATCTTGTTGCGCCTCAAAGGGGCCTTTCCAGTGATTGGCCCGCAAAAATCGTCCTCGCCAAGTGATGGCATACCACCATTTCTGGAATTGAAAAACTCGAAAATAGGGGGGGCCCAGCAGCGGCGTTTCGGGCGTAAAACACAAACCATCGCTTGAATGTGCAACCCGGGTTTGCTGATCCCCGTTTTCGAGCAGGCCGTGGTAATACATCCATATTTGTTGTTGTTGCTCATCGATATGAACGTCGGGCGAGGCGATATGGGCGTAAAGATAGCCTCCGGGTAGCGTGTTTGCCCATATCGGACGTTCGTGAAGCGGAGGCTCGGGCGGGTCGACGTCAGGAAATAAAGAGTCCGTGACGCTCAAGGCGCCAGGCGTGTGGATGGTCCAAGGGCCTTCAATCTGATCAGCGTACGCTAGTCTTATGCTTCTGCCTTTGTGATGGGCGAAATAAAGATAGAGCTTGCCAAGTGGCGATGCCACCCAATCGGGTACGCGAATCAAGCTAGGGCCATTGATATTTGTCCCAATCGATTTGTGTAAACCGGGATAAATAATGGGGCCTGAATTATGTCTGGTTGCCTTCACGCAAACAGTATACATTCCGCTTCACAGATCAGAAAAGTGAGCCGTTTTAGAACGACTTGCTCACTCAATTTATGAAGGAAAAAAATGGACGCTAAAGAACTCATTCATATGGTGTATCGAGGAGCCCATGCGGGCAATTCATCAACTGTCAGCATCTTTAGGCGAGGGGTTGAACAGTCACCGTATGCAGATAAATGGATGGCCGAGGGAATGATGTATTCGGTTTATGCTGGGCGGCTGTCAGCGGTAGGAACAGATACTGATGATCCCCTTGAGAGCTATTGGAAGCTTCGTAAAAATCTAATGCTCTACGATATTCCGGAGAGACCGATTGAGATCTCGGGTAGGGATGCGGTTCATTTACTAGAGAAAACGTTCACGCGAAGAATTAGTAATCTACCTGTTTGGCGAGCGTGTTACGGCATCATCTGTGCTCCCCATGGTGGGCTTGTCATGGACGGGGTGCTGATTCGACTCGCCGAAGATCGATTTTGGTATGTTGAAGCAAATGGCGATACCGCCAAGTGGTTTCTTGCCCTCTCGGACGGGATGGAGGTCACTATTCGGGATCCGAAGTCCCGTGTGCTTCAGGTTCAGGGACCCAACGCTTTAAAGTTTCTCGAGGCCGCTGCACCCGGACAGATTCCCGAGCGTTTTCGTTACTTCGATGCGGGGATGTTTGATTTTGGCGGTCAAAACGTTCTGGTCTCGCGAACGGGCTGGACAAACGAAATGGGGATCGAAATCTACGGCAATGAAAATCTTGATCACTCAGCCTTATGGGATCACCTGTTTTCGGTTGGAGAGGCATTTAATCTAGAGCGCTCTGGCAGCGCGTCGCTCGGTCTTCGTCGAGTAGAAGCAGGAATTCTTGATTATCAGTCCGATATTGATCTGACGATGACGCCATTTGATGCAGGGCTGGGGACATTTGTGGATCTCACAAAGGACAATTTCGTGGGAAAAGCGGCACTTGAAAAAGCGTCTAAGGCGTGTCGTTTGTTCGGGTATGTCAGTAAGGAGGCGAAGGTGAATGCGGGCCTTACGATTTTGGAAAGTGGCCAACCGGTTGGCATTACCAAAAGCAGTTGCTGGTCACCGACGCTTGAATCCGGTGTTGGATATGTTGTTTTTGATCAGGGATTATCGAATGGTGAGACGTGGGTGGGCAAAACATTGACCATAGAAGATGCTGCAGGGGATGAGCATGACTGCGAAATCGTCACGTTACCCTTCTTTGATAAGGAAAAGAAAATTCCGCGAGGCCTGTCGCCTGAGCTGGGTTAGGGGAGGATCCGACATCTTTAAAGGGTCTGAGATTAGAATAGTCATATTGAATGGACTCTGGCTTACTAAACAGTAGGCGCAGCAGACGAGCGGCAAATGACAAAAAACGGTACAACGCGTTCTCTTTTTGAGCTGACTGGTAAAGTGGCACTAGTGACCGGTGCGAGCAAAGGGATCGGCGAGACGATCGCTCATGCACTCGCTGAATATGGTGCAAGCGTCGTAGTGAGCAGTCGGAAGCAGGAGGCTGTCGATAGTGTCGCGCAGCAAATTCAAAGCAGGGGTTTTGAGGCCGCTGCAATCGCAGCCAACATGGGTCGCATGGAACAAGTCGAGGCTCTGGTCGATAGCGCGGTATCACAATACGGAGCGCTCGACATCATCGTCAACAATGCGGCAACCAATCCGGTCTATGGATCGATAGATCAGACGGACAGCGGCGCTTTTGACAAGATAATCGATGTCAATCTTAAAGGTCCGCTGATGCTTTGCAATAAAGCCTATCCCATACTCAAGGCTCGAGGTGGCGGGTCGATTATCCATCTCAGCTCAATCGGCGGGCTTACGCCTGAGAAAGGGATTGGTATGTACAGCGTCAGCAAGGCGGCGCTGATTAACCTGACGAAAGCCATGGCCCAGGATTGGGGCAAGGACAACATTCGAATCAATGCTATTTGTCCTGGCTTGATCAAGACCAAATTCAGCGAGGCGTTATGGCGTGATGATCAAAACCGGGAGCGTTTTCTGAGCAAAATCCCGATGGGTAGGCTTGGAGAGACCCAAGATCTCGCGGGATTGGCTGTTTTTTT
>JADHSN010000013.1 GCA_016776875.1 Gammaproteobacteria bacterium
GTCAGTAACGGTCGCCGGTCTCGTCACGCTGATAGCAGCGGTACATTACTTTTACATGCGAGAAGTATGGGTAGTTTTAGGTGATAGCCCAACTGTCTATCGATACATTGACTGGTTGTTGACCGTTCCTCTTCAGATTATCGAATTTTTCCTTATTTTAGCCGCGATTACTGTGGTGCCCGCATCACTGTTTTGGAAGTTGTTGATTGCCTCAATTGTTATGTTGGTGGGTGGTTATCTTGGCGAAGCAGGCTTTATTGATGTCACCGTTGGATTTGTAATCGGAATGGTGGGTTGGCTTTATATCATCTACGAAATTTTTGTAGGCGAAGCCAGTAAGATAAACGCGAGTAGTGGTAATGCTGCAAGTCAAAGTGCGTTCAAAACGATTCGATTAATTGTGACGATTGGCTGGGCTATTTATCCGATCGGATACATTTTGGGATACCTCACGCAGTCCGCGAATGTTGACTCCCTAAACATAATCTACAATTTGGCAGACCTTGTGAATAAGATAGCGTTCGGCGTTGCTATTTGGCTTGCTGCAACTCGCGATTCTGCCCGGATCGAAGCTGAAAAAGCTTCTGCCTGACCCGAATCTAAGACGTTTGTTACCAGGAAGTCCGACTCCGGAATTGGGGTCGGATTTCCTTTCGGTCGGGGCTCTGAACGGGTTCTTTCGTTTATGGGTTTCGCTCTTTTGCCCTCCGGAGAGTCTCCGACTGGATAGTCTTTTGCGGGACAAGACCCTGATACGATGCGTAAGATGCCTTCTGCTTTAGTCGTCGGAGCGGGGTTCGGCGGCATCGCTTCGGCGCTTCGTCTAAGGGCAAAAGGGTACCGGGTCACTTTGCTCGATAGATGTAGTCGGCTCGGCGGCCGCGCTCAGGTGTTTGAGAGGGGTGGATTCCGTCACGACGCGGGTCCGACTGTTATTACCGCTCCTTTTCTGTTTGACGAGCTTTTCTCATTGTTTGGTGAAGATCGTCGCGATGAGGTCGAGTTTGTCCCGTTAAGTCCTTGGTATCGCTTTCACTTTTCGAATGGTGGGATCTTTGATTACGGTGGTTCGGTGGAGGACACTGAATCAGAAATCGCGCGGTTCTCGCCCGGTGACGTACAAGGCTATCGGTCACTGCTTGAAGCATCCCGTCGAAGATTCGATATTGGGTTTACGCAACTTGCTGATCACCCTTTTCATTCTCTTAATGACATGGTTCGACAAATCCCGCACTTAGCTAAATTGCGAGCTGACCGAAGCGTCTATGACCTTGTATCGCGTCATATTAAACATGATGACCTCAGACAAGCGTTCTCAATTCAGCCTTTACTCGTTGGAGGCAATCCCTTTGATACCAGCAATATTTACAGTCTGATTCATTATCTCGAACGCAAGTGGGGCGTATTTTTTGCCATGGGAGGAACCGGAGCTATCGTCGACGCCCTTGAGCGGTTGATGGTTAAGGTCGGCATTCAAATTGAACTCAACTGCACTGTTGAGCGTTTATGCATCCATGATCGGATTGTGACTGGAGCGGTTGTCAAGGGTAGAAAGCGTATCGACGCCGATTTAGTGGTTTCAAACGTCGATCCGAACTATCTATTTCGGTCCATGATTCAAAAAAAAGACCAACCTTTCTCTCTCAGACTAAAGCGTAAACTCACGCGATTATCGATGGGTTTATTTGTGCTTTTTTTTGGCAGTACTCGAAAATATCCTGACGTCGCGCATCACACAATTTGGCTCGGGCCTCGCTACAAAGAGCTGCTCGAGGACATATTTCAAAAGAAAACCTTAGCGGAAGATTTTTCGCTTTACATTCATCGCCCGACTGCAACCGATCCGTCTTTTGCGCCTGCTGGAATGGACTCGTTCTATGTACTGGCACCCGTTCCGAATTTGACCGCCGATATTGACTGGCAAATAGAAGCGCCGAGGCTGATGTCACGAATTCTAACCGCTTTGGAAAAGAACTTGCTTCCTGGAATCCGCCAACACGTGATGGATCCTTTTTGGATGACGCCTGATGATTTTTCACATGATTATTTGAGTGAGGCGGGGGCAGGCTTCTCAGGGTCGCCTGTATTAAGTCAGTCTGCGTGGTTCAGATTTCATAATCGGGCAGAGGGCATCCGAAACCTTTACCTGACTGGCGCCGGGACGCATCCTGGCGCTGGTTTGCCAGGTGTGCTTTCATCGGCAAAGGTGGTTGACAGATTAATTCCAAGATGTCGTGATTCTTCGGCGCGGGGTGAAGCAGTATGACGACGTCATTATTCAACACGACTTTAACCCACAGTCATGCTGAAGAGCCCGGTTATTTGAGGTCAGATAAGGCAATGAAAACGCGGGGGCGCTCCTTTTATTTTGCCAGCAAATTTCTTAATTCCGAGACATCTCAAAAAGCGGCGCGCTTATATCAATTCTGTAGAACGATAGACGATATCGCAGATCAGTTCGACTCCAAAAAACGGGCGCAAGATGAACTGAATCTGACGATCGCTGAATTAACCGGGGAAGCGCCACCCAGTGATTACACTTCGGATCTTTATCTACTTGCTGACGAGACAGGCCTTGACTTGCGAGCGGCTGTCGAACTCGTCAAGGGGTGTCGCTCTGATTTATTTGGTGAGGTCGCAATTGATGATGTGGAGGGCTTAATTCGGTATTGCTATCAAGTCGCAGGAACCGTTGGTATCATGATGTGTTCCGTGCTTGGAGTCAGTAATCCACGAGCATTTCCTTATGCTGTCGACCTTGGAATTGCGATGCAAATAACCAATATCATTCGGGACATTACTGAGGATGCTGAGTCTGGCAGAAGATATCTTCCGAGTACATTAGTGGGGAATCTGTCATGCGACGAAATAACCGCACCCACTCAGAAAACCCTTGCAACTATTTCAACCGCCGTTAAATCGCTCGCCGACCTTGCTGACAGTTACTATGCGAGTGGCCAGGCCGGAATTTGTTTTCTGCCGAGATCGGCGCAGCAGTCCATCGCAATAGCAGCCACTATTTATCGGCAAATTGGGGTAAAAGTACGAAATAATACGGCAGAAAGTCTAGCGCATCGTGTTGTCATTCCGAGGACTGAGAAATTTTTTCTGGCCGGGAGAGCCCTCTATCGAAACTTCTTTGATCGGAAGTCTTTTCAACCTCCTGTTCATAACAGTAGCTTGCACAAACCTATCTGCCATCGTCCTGGAACGAACCCGTTGAGTTGATCTAGATTGATGACGACGGCAATTCGAGAATACGATTTGATCGTTATTGGAGGCGGGTGCGCCGGGTTGTCTTTAGCGCGGTCGCTGATTCAAAAGGGCTCCCCACTGCGGGTTTTGATTGTCGAGAGTCGATCGATCTACTTTGATGATCGGACGTGGTGCTTTTGGGGCAGAGCAAATCATCCTCTTCGAAATCTAGAGGAAAAATCTTGGGATGCCTGGCAATTCTCTGTGCTAGGCGCCGCGCCTCATTTACATCGACCGCGGAACGATCTCGCGTATCGTTGTATCAGATCAGGCACGTTCTATGAACATGCTCAAAGGGAAATTGAACGCTGCCCTAATGTCTCGCTACGATTGTCTGTTGATGTTGACGCATGCTGGCGCGATAGCGAAACTGTTACGGTAGCGACAGACGAAGGCGACTTCTACTCACGCTGGGTGGTTGATACCCGACCCAATCCTATCGTTTCCAATGAGCCGCGTTTTGGACAGTATTTTTGTGGAGCAGAGATTGAAGCAGAGCGTGATATCTTTGATGAACACGTTGCGCAAATCATGATGGATATGCAGCACGATGATCATGGCTTTCGATTCACCTATTTATTGCCGTTTTCCAAACGCCGCGCGCTCATCGAAGAGACTCGCTTTTGTAACGCGGTATCTCAAGATCAGTTAGAGCAAGATCTTTCTCAGGCAATAGCGGGGAGATTAAAAGGAGTGGCGTTCTGTGAGCGGCGCCGTGAAGAGGGGTTTATACCAATGGGTATTTCTCGACGGTCTGCAAGTGAGGATGCTTTTATATTTAATGCGGGAGTAGCTGCTGGCGCAGTGCGGCCGTCAACCGGATATGCGTTTTCCCGTATTCAGAATTGGGCGTTAAGTTGTGCTTCCGCCCTCTCTCAGGGTGCGGGGCCTCTCTCACATGCAGCTGACCCCGCGTGGATACGTTGGATAGATCAGCTATTTCTAAAAGTGATTCAGGATAGTCGCAACGATGTGCCCGAGATTTTTTCGTGCCTCGCACGCGGAATGCAACCAGACCACTTTGTCCGATTTCTCTCTGACAATGTGATGGTATCGGATTTTGTCCGAGCGATTCATGCACTCCCTAAAAAACCTTTTCTGGCCGGACTTGCCGTCCTGCCTGAATTCAAATGGCTTAAGCGGTGACATCAAACCTGCACTCGGTTTTTTTTTCGTTGACAGTTGCTTTAGTGATTGTATTGACGAGCCACTCTGTTTTTTCGATTTACGCACAACTTGTGATCCTCGCCGGGGCTGTGATGTTAGCGGGACTTCCGCATGGCGCACTTGATCCTTTGGTGTCAAATTACTTGATAGGAGAAAGCAGTTTTAGACGGACATCACTGTTTTATCTGAGCTATTTGCTTAAGGCAGGTATGGCGTTCATATTCTGGCTTTGGCAACCAGAGATTATGCTTTTATTATTTTTTGTTTTTTCGGCATGGCATTTTTCTGATGACTGGAGAGAAACGCTGCCTCGGTTATATCAAATCGGCGTCGGCATTTCGATGGTCGTACTGCCTATCTTTTTTCAACCACTTGAGACGGCGTTGCTATTTTCGTATCTGGGCGCAAACTGGCCAGAGCCAATGATTAGAAGTGTCAGTTTTTTACCCGGCATTTTCTGTTGTGTGATTATGTTCTTAGCAATTGCATACACTACACGAAATCGGCCTTGGGTGAGTGTTGAGCTGCTTTCGCTTTGCGGGCTTGCTGCGCTAACTTCGCCGCTAATTTTCTTTAGCGTTTATTTCTGTTTGCTTCACAGTCCTAGACACATCATAAAAGTTGTTAAGGTTTTAAAGATAAGCGCTCGAAAGGCGTTACTCTATGCGATCGTATTTACGTTTCTTGCTGTCGTCATAACCCTATTCGCGTTGGCTAGCCGAGTGGAAATAGCCAGTGCGTCTGGGTTGACACAGGCGGTATTTATCGGTCTTTTTTGCCTAACGGTACCGCATATGTTCCTGATACATCGCTTTCAACGGAAATCAGCTACCGGCGACTAATCAGAAAGATGCGTTAGAGTCGCCCTCTAGCACCCGCTTGCAATTCCCTTTAGAGTTCGGTCGGTGTTGATCAGATCCTTAAATTGCCCGTCACTTTGGATGCATCGCTTTTTTCCAGCTGTGAGACCCGCTGGCTGGCAATCGCCTCGGACAGTTTTGCTACTTGAGGATTCAGAAAATCATTTTAATCCGTGAGATGCAACAGGCCGATTGGCCAGCAGTGTCAGAGATCTACGTCGAGGGGATCGAGACAGGAGTTGCCACTTTTGAGCCCTCTCCCCCACGCTTTTGGGAAGAGTGGATAGAGCGGCGGGTCAGCAATAGCGTACTTGTGAGTGAAACCAACCAAACGGTGACTGGCTGGGTCGCTCTCAGCCCCGTTACCAGCCGCTGCGTCTATGCGGGCGTTGCTGAGGTCAGTATCTATGTCGCTAAAAGCCAACGCGGCAAGGGAGTTGGTCGAGCATTGATGTCGGCTCTGGTTGTGCGATCAGAAGAACTTGGTTTCTGGACCCTCCAATCGCAGATGTTTGCGGATAACCGGGCCACGGTTGATCTACACCTTAGCCACGGCTTCCGCCAAGTGGGGCTGAGAGAGAAAATTGGAAAGATGACCTATGGCCCTTATGCAGGCCAATGGAGGGATACCCTATTTTTTGAGCGCAGAAGTGTCGTTGTAGGAATATAGAGAATGCCTGACTCGCGAGACTTTGTGGCTTTTGGGATGGGCTTTTTTAAAAATGATGGCGTCTGAGTAACGGTAGCCCCCAACTTCCAAAGATGGAAAATCATGACGGTGACAGCATCGCGACGATTGACGTTCTTTTTACGGACAGTTTATTTTTGCCTGAACATCGGCGAAAACTTTGAGAGATAGGGTGCTTTCCCCCTCCACCTTGCCCTGTACGACGCAGCCTTCTAGAGTTTCATCCACGATCTTTTGGATAATTTGTTCAAGATCGCCCACGGTAAGTTCGGTGATGGGCGTGTTCCGATCGCGTTCATCTCCCTCCGCCGGTGTGCAACTCAGGATGAGAAAACCGGCGAGAGTGCTTACTGCTTTCATTTTTTCATTGAACTGAAACATACGAATACCTTAACTGCCACGAGTTAGTGGCGCGTGAGGAAATATAAAAATTGTCACATATAAGATCCAAGCCATGTGCCACGTAACAACTGGATATCGCCAAGGGTCGCGAAACCTCCTGAGTGGCCGATTGATCGAAATCTGTCGAAACCAAGTTTTGCCCTAACGGTTGCGCCGTCTTTGATTTGCTCAAGTGTAATTGGTGCTTCACTTCGATCCATTGCTTGAATGGGGCGGCGGGTTTTGGCGACAAGCTTATATTTTTTTCCGTCCTGGGGCGCAGTTTCAGGAATGACCTGCAGAAGGTCATGTCCCTGGTCACTCATTGCCAGCAGGATTGCTGTTTTGATGGGACCAATTTGCGCCTGATTAAAAATGAGTGTTACCGAGAAAAAACCCGTGAATGGGTCTGCAGCGATCAGTTGAGGACCGCGGGCTACGCAGGGCGGAGAGGTGATCTGGATACGGTTGTTGGCCATACCGTTATTTTCTGCTGAGAAATGATTTTAGGGAAGAAGTGAATATCCGAGCGCCTGAAAGATTTGAGAACATACTGACCGCTTTATCCGATGAGAGTCAAATGTTCGGTCTAAAAGCAGCAGCGAGAACAAACTTTTTTTGCTCATCAGCGCTCTAGATTGAACTCGAGCGCTAAGTGAGGGATTAAAATCCGCTGATCACAATGTTAATGAGATAATTAATCTTATAAAGAAATTAACAAGTGAAGCGCCGGGTTTTGAAGAATGACTGTACACAATATTTTTGCTGAGAAAATTACATGATTGATTTGATGTCGATTGCTCGAACCGAGGCTGACGGTGGAGATTTATTTAGTGTTTTTGACCAAATGTACGAGGTCAGTGATGTCAGGCCGACAGGGCATCCAGAGGCTGTGGTCTGGAAGGGTGGTCATCATACGGGTGAAATTAACCCAATTGCACACTCGTTGACAGATGCCTATGCACTCCTTGGCACCATAGCCGCGATCGATGTTTTGGGATTACCTTTTTATGCGGTTCCAATGTGGGCGCAGTTTCGTCACGACACCAAGCTGAAAGCATTAAGTTGGTTCGGAAATATGCCATGTATGTCGATCAAGTGGTCTACTGCTGGAGATGCGTATGTGCGCAACTCGCGGGGTGAAAAAGTCGTGGTAATGGGGAAATCAGGTAATGCGACGTTGCGAACCCAAGCCGGTGTTTACTGTAACGTTCGTCCGTATGGACCGATTACGGTTGTCAGATGCATGCCGTGCCTTCCGTATTCTCAAGATAAACCCAAATTTAGCGTCAGTAATCAAACCGGCATTGTGCATTCGGAGATGAATACGCCTGCTATTCAGATGGCTTATGCCAATCGACTTTTCCTTAAGCTGGTACATGAGACAGGTAAGCTCGGTCGCGTCGCTATGAAACCCACTCAGGCGATGGAGGATGGTATTAATGCAGGACTCCACAGCTGGATGATCCAGGGCACGAAGTTTGAAGTGGGGCGTCAGTATGCGGTTAATCCATACATTGAGCATCAGAAAGCCATCGACGCGATCGTGGCGTTGCTGCCAAAAGACTTTAAGGACGGGATGGAAAACTGGGGTGGCCGTATCGAACAGCATATTGCAGATACGAACTACGGCCTGCTTTTGTGGGATCTTATCGAGAAACGCGATTGCATCGTCCTGTCGACTGATCTCGATGGAGATCGATTAACAGATCTTTTAGCGGATGTATCTGATCCTTTGAGAGCGTTTGGTAGTCGTGTGGCGAATCATCTGGGACAAGAGATTGATTCAAGCCAAATGTGGTCGGACATGGGTTACACCACGGGTAATGGTCGGGATATGACTTCAGTGATGCATCGCATGAAAGGTCCTGCGATTCATGAACAGACTCTAGGATCTGCTGACGCCATGTTGCTTCGTTTGCTGGATGGCGATGAATCGATGGGAGGCACAAAGCAGCCTTATGATCCACGGATTCACTTTATTCTGATTCGGGACGCTTATATTGATGCCAACCCGGGAAATATAAAACTGGCGCGATGGCTTGATGATGCCCTGGCGAAATTCGATGAAATTTATGCCGACGATCGACCGGGGTTTTTAGCGGGCTACGAAGAATTGAAGCAAAAGATCCTACCTTGGGGCGCCTAATCGCGAGGTGAGCGTCAAGTAATAGACGATACAGTGGGAGAAAAGTACATTTTGGCTGTAAAATCACCGGTTCGGGATCTCTAGAATCGCTTGTCGAATTCGATCAGTAGAAGGTCCGGGTATGGTCGAGTGTTCTTAACTTGCTCGCCTAATAAAACTCTTATTAAGTAAAGTTTTATCATTAAATTATTGCGAAAGTGGCGGAATTGGTAGACGCGCTGGCTTTAGGTGCCAGTGGGGAAACCCGTGGGAGTTCGAGTCTCCCCTTTCGCACCAATTTATGAGAAAACTGCGCTTAAATTGAAAAAGCTTCATCACCATAAAGATAAATACTGAGGTTCATTGAGATATGGATGTATCGATCGAGAATACCGGCGCGATTGGCCGCCGAATGACCGTCAAGGTTCCCGCCGACGAATTAGCCGGCGCCGTAACGACGCGATTGAAGCGTCTCGCGCGAACCGCAAAAATCGCGGGTTTTCGACCGGGTAAAGTGCCGATGAAAGTTATCGAGTCACGCTTTGCAGATCAAGCATTGGCAGAGGCAGCTGATGAGTTGATTAGTTCAAATTATTTTGCGGCGCTATCCGACCAATCGCTTGAGCCTGCAGGCCCTCCCGCAATTGAACCTAAATCGCTGACCCGTGGAGAAGATCTGGAATTTGTTGCTAATTTTGAAATCTTTCCTGAGGTGTCAAAAACTGAACTGACTGGAATGTCGATTGAGCGTCAAAGCTGTGAAGTGGGAGATGATGATATTGATCGAACGATTGATACTTTGCGTTCGCAGCGGACAAACTTTACAACCACTGAAAAAAGCGCAGAAATAGGTGATCAAGTCACCGTTGATTTTAAAGGTCGAGTCGACGGGGAGATTTTTCAAGGTGGTGAAGCGAACGACTACGCGATTGTTTTGGGCAAGGGGTCGCTTTTAAAAGAATTTGAAGACGGGTTAATGGGCGCATCGGCGGGTGACGATCTGACTATCAAGCTGACTTTCCCAGAGGATTATCCGGGCACTGAGGTTGCCGGCAAAGACGCAGAATTCGAGGTTAAATTGAAAGAAGTTGGCGTGCCCGAGATGCCCAAAGTCGACGAAGAATTTATCAAAACCTTTGGAATCGAGGATGGCTCAGTGGAATCTTTTCGAAAAGAGATTCAAACCAGTCTGGAGCGTGAGCGTGATCAGCGTAGCCGAGCAAAGATTAGACAGTCGGTTCTCGAGGCGCTCATGAAGGATAACGAGTTTGAGGCGCCGTCGGCGTTGGTTGATGAAGAGATTAATCGTTCAATTGCCGCTGTTCGCCAACAATTGCAGCAACAGGGGTTGCCTCACGACGCACCAATTGATCGCGCCAATTATTTAGATGAATCCTACCGCCGAGTCCGATTAGGGCTCGCAATGCATGGCGTTGTTAAGCGGCTCGAGATTAAGCCGGATCAAGACCTTGTTCGAGAGCGCATTACAGAAATGGGGTCGAGCTATAGCGATCCCGATCAATTTCTAAAATGGTATTACGAAGATAAAAGTCGACTCGCACAGATTGAATCGGTCGTTGTTGAAGAACAGGCGATCGATGCGTTGTTACAAGAAGCAAATGTGTCGGATACGACCGTTAGTTTTGAAGAATTTATGCGACCTGAACCAAATACGGAAGCTGTCGAGAGTGTTCAAGGCTAGGCGGAAAATTTACTGATAAGACTGGGAATTACTGATGACCGAATTTTTTGGGGGTGCGTCGGCGCCCGATGCTCAAAATCTTGGAATGGTTCCGATGGTGATCGAGACCACCGGACGCGGTGAGCGCGCCTACGATATCTACTCGCGACTGCTTAAAGAGCGAGTTATTTTTATGGTCGGCGCGGTTGAAGATCACATGGCTAATCTTATTGTCGCGCAACTTCTGTTTCTGGAGTCTGAAAATCCGGATAAGGATATTAATCTGTATGTAAATTCACCCGGTGGTGCGGTAAATGCGGGGATGGCAATTTATGACACGATGCAGTTTATCCGACCCAATGTCAGCACGGTTTGTATCGGCCAGGCAGCCAGTATGGGTGCTGTCATCCTTGCGGGTGGGGCTGCCGGTAAACGTTTCACTTTGCCACATTCCAGGATCATGATCCATCAGCCGTGGGGGGGCTTTCAAGGGCAGGCAACCGATATTGACATTCACGCCCGAGAAATTTTAAGACTTCGTGAAAGACTCAATCAGGTGCTCGCTTTTCATACCGGTAAAGACGTTGAATCTGTCACGGCAGATACAGAACGGGATAATTTTATGGATGAAAATGAGGCTCTGGAATACGGTATTGTCGATCGAGTTTTAAAGTCTCGAGAGGACGAGTAAGCGATAAATTTATTGGTTTTTGGGGAGATACTTGCTTTTTTTCGTTAATGGTTGCAAGGTTAGCCTTCACAGATCAGGGATACACTCCATTTTTGAGATTTAATTGTAGAGGCACCTAAATGGCTGACGGCGAAGGCGACAAGAAAGGCGACAAATTACTCTACTGCTCTTTTTGCGGTAAGAGTCAGCATGAAGTTCGAAAGTTGATTGCAGGACCCTCTGTGTTTGTCTGCGATGAATGTGTCGAGCTGTGTAACGAAATTATTCGAGAAGAGGCAGAAGACGCCGAAGACGCCGAATCTTCAAGCACGCGCTATCCCACGCCCAAAGAAATTTGTGAGCGGCTCGATGAGCATGTTATCGGGCAGGCCGAAGCGAAGAAAGTGCTTTCCGTTGCGGTTTATAACCATTACAAGCGAATTGAGCATGAAGAGGCTGCGGGATCCGGCGAGGTCGACATCTCAAAAAGCAACATCTTGCTGATTGGTCCGACAGGGTCTGGAAAAACCTTGCTGGCTGAAACGCTAGCGCAAGAGCTTAATGTACCTTTTACGATTGCGGACGCAACAACGCTCACAGAAGCGGGTTATGTCGGAGAAGACGTCGAAAATATTATCCAGAAGCTGCTCCAGAAGTGTGATTACGATGTCGAAAAAGCCCAGGTGGGTATCGTTTACATTGATGAGATCGACAAGATTTCTCGAAAATCCGACAACCCTTCTATTACGCGTGACGTGTCGGGAGAAGGAGTTCAGCAAGCACTGTTGAAGCTTATTGAAGGGACAGTCGCCTCTGTTCCCCCGCAGGGTGGCAGAAAGCATCCTCAGCAAGAGTTTCTTCAGGTGGATACGAGAAATGTTCTGTTCATTTGCGGCGGTGCGTTCGCAGGCCTCGATCGAGTCATTCAAGAACGTTCAGAAAAGTCGGGCATTGGTTTTGGCGCTAATGTTAAAAGTAAGACCGACGATGATCGAGTGAGTGAATTCTTGAAGAACCTCGAACCGGAAGATTTAGTTAAATACGGTCTGATTCCGGAGTTTGTGGGCAGAATGCCAGTTGTTGCTACGTTGGAAGAATTGGATGAAGATGCGCTCGTTACGATATTGACCGAGCCCAGAAACGCGCTTGTGAAACAATACCAAAAGCTCTTTGATCTCGAAGGGGTAGATCTTGAGATTCGCCATGACGCCCTCAGGGCTACCGCACGTCGCGCACTGAGTCGTAAAACCGGCGCGCGCGGTCTTCGGTCGATCCTGGAAAAAGCACTTCTTGAGACGATGTTCGAGTTGCCCTCGATGGAGAATGTGACTCAAGTGACCGTCGACGCGAATGTTATTGAGGAAGGGTCACAGCCGTTGTTCATGTATGAAGACGCTCAGCGGAACGCTTCAGGATAATCGTCCGTATTACCCTTACCTTTGATGAGTGATCTAGGGGAATTCTGATGAATTCCTTGAAAACCGGTTGTCTCGACCCCATAGTTAAAAAGTGCGCCGAAAACGCAACTATTCCCTGAGAGCGTTAACTCCTTTAACCATGATGTGACGGAAATTGAAATGAGCGAAGAGAAATTAGTCGACCCTATCAGTCCGCGAACGCGGTATCACATGCTGCCACTGCGCGATGTTGTTGTGTTTCCCCATATGGTGCTTCCCTTATTTGTCGGCCGAGAAAAGTCGATTCGTTCGCTTGAGGAAGCAGTTCAGGGTGGAAAGCAAATATTTCTCGCAGCTCAGCATGATGCCGCTGACGATGACCCAAACCCTGAACAGATTTTTAGTTCAGGCACCGTTGCTAACATCCTGCAATTGCTCAAATTGCCGGACGGGACCGTTAAGGTATTGGTAGAGGGAATTTCTCGAGCGACCATTGTTGATTATGTCGAGACTGAAGAGAGTTTTGTTGTCGATGCGACAACGGTCGCCGAGGGCGAGTTCGATGAGCAGGAAGGAGAAGTCCTGATGCGAACGGTGACCTCCGAATTTGAGCAGTATGTCAAACTGAACTCCAAAATTCCCCCTGAAGTTTTAACCTCTTTATCTGGCGTTGAAGATCCCGGGCGTCTCGCTGATACGATCGCTGCCCATCTCACTTTGCGAAACGACGAAAAGCAAAAAATTCTTGAGCTTGGTGATGTGGGGGAACGGCTTGAGCATATCCTCGGCATCATGGAGGGGGAAATCGATCTCCTGCAGGTTGAAAAACGCTTGCGCGGCCGTGTCAAAAAGCAGATGGAAAAAAGCCAGCGAGAATATTACCTAAACGAGCAGATGAAGGCGATCCAGAAAGAGTTAGGGGATATGGATGAAGCGCCGAATGAAATGGAAGAGCTTCAGCAGAAGGTGGAACAAGCGGGTATGCCGACTGAGGCGCGAGAAAAAGCTGAGTCAGAATTAAAGAAATTAAAGATGATGTCTCCGATGTCGGCCGAAGCGACTGTGGTGAGGAACTTTATTGAAACATTAACCCAGGTGCCCTGGAAGAAACGCAGTCGGGTGCTGAAGGATTTAACGAAAGCAGAGGCGATCCTCGAGGCTGATCATTACGGTCTTGACAAAGTGAAGGAGCGAATTCTCGAGTATCTGGCTGTTCAGCAGCGGATTAATAAGGTCAAGGGACCAATCCTGTGCTTGGTCGGCCCGCCAGGGGTTGGGAAGACATCACTCGGTGAATCGATCGCGCGCGCAACCAATCGCAAGTTTATGCGGATGTCTCTTGGCGGTGTTCGAGATGAAGCAGAAATCAGAGGCCATCGTCGAACCTATATCGGTTCGATGCCGGGCAAGATTATTCAGAATATGTCAAAGGCGGGCACTCGTAATCCACTTTTCATGCTGGATGAAGTCGACAAAATGTCGATGGATTTCAGGGGCGATCCTTCTTCTGCACTTCTGGAAGTTCTTGATCCGGAGCAGAACCATAAATTTGGGGATCACTATCTTGAAGTTGATTACGACCTTTCAGAGGTCATGTTTGTCGCAACCGCAAACTCGCTGAATATTCCCGGTCCTTTACTCGATCGAATGGAAGTGATTCGTATCTCTGGATACACCGAGGATGAAAAGATAAATATCGCGACGAACTATCTGATTGAGAAACAGAAAAAAAATAATGGTTTAAAACAAGAAGAGCTCACTATTAATCATCAGGCGCTGACCGATATTGTTCGTTACTACACGAGGGAGGCCGGCGTTCGTTCCTTGGACCGCGAAATAGCCAAGATTTCACGCAAGGTGACGAAGGAGTTATTGCTTGACCCGAAAAAGAGTAAGGCGCAAGTTTCGGGCCGTAACCTTTCCAAGTACTTAGGGGTGCGTCGTCATCGGTACGGGCGAGCCGAGGATAGTAATCGAGTTGGACAAGTGACAGGCCTTGCCTGGACGGAAGTGGGCGGCGAATTGCTGACGATTGAAACTGCTGTGATGCCGGGTAAGGGCAAGCAGAGCTTTACCGGTAAACTTGGTGACGTGATGCAGGAATCTATTCAGGCCGCGATGTCGGTCGTCCGAACCCGAGCGAGTCAGTTTGGGATCGATACGGAGTTTTTCCAGAATAAAGACTTCCATATTCACGTGCCTGAGGGCGCAACCCCCAAGGACGGACCCAGTGCAGGGATCGGGATGTGCACCGCCTTGATTTCAGCCATTACAACAATTCCGGTTCGCTCTGATGTCGCAATGACAGGGGAAATCACGCTTCGCGGGGAAGTATTGCCGATTGGCGGGTTGAAGGAGAAATTGCTAGCGGCCCATCGTGGTGGGATCACAACTGTCATTATCCCCAGCGAGAATGAGAAAGACCTCACCGAAATCCCTAAAAACATCAAGAGTGGGTTAGAAATTGTGCCAGTGCGGTGGATTGATGAGGTGATTTCGGTCGCTTTAGAGCGAGCGCCAGAGGCCAGTTCGGCAGCGGTAGAGGATGTAGCGACCGGGGCGGCGGCCGAGGAAGAGGAAGCTTCCGGTAGCTCTGCGCGGACACATTGATAAGACTGAATGTCATAATGCGGGTTTGTTAACGGAGCAAAGGGGTAGAGGATGAATAAAGCTGATCTGGTTGATGCGGTTTCTGCCAAAACGGGTCTAGATAAGCATCAAGCTTCAAACGCGGTGGAAGCCGTTCTCAGCACTGTGTCCGATGCGTTGAGTCAGGGGACCTCTGTTTCACTCGTTGGTTTTGGCGTGTTTTCGGTGAGCGAACGGGCCGCTCGAGTGGGGCGAAATCCGAGGACCGGAGAGAGTATCGAGATCCCTCCGGCTCGGGCACCTAAGTTCAAGGCTGGTAAAGGTCTCAAGGATGCCGTAAACTAGCGCGCCCTTCGGGTGCTTAGCTCAGTTGGCAGAGCGTCGCCCTTACAAGGCGAAGGTCGCAGGTTCGAACCCCGCAGCACCCACCAGGTTTGATAAACGCGCTCGAGTCAGGGAAATTATTTGGAGCGGTAGTTCAGTTGGTTAGAATACCGGCCTGTCACGCCGGGGGTCGCGGGTTCGAGTCCCGTCCGCTCCGCCATCTCCTTGTCCCTCGTTTTATACTTTCCCGACCCTCGAGTTTTAGACGCTTTGGGGTATATTCAGGAAGATGAAAAATAGTCAATCAAAGGTGACTACCCTACTTATCCAGTTGATTCATATTTTTAAGGCAGGACATGCTAACAGCTATTAAAGAACGCGCCTCAGGCTGGATTGCCTGGACGCTGGTCGCACTAATTTCTATTCCTTTTGCGCTATGGGGAATCAATTCCTATTTCGAGGGCGCTTCTAAAATTGTGGTAGCGACAGTCAATGGTGTCGAAATTGAAAAAACTGACTATCAGAATTCGCTATCTGATCAACGTCGGATGCTTGTTCAAATGATGGGGCAAAACGTTGACGCTGACTATTTTGCAAGCCGGGCTTTTAAGTTACAGGTCTTAGAGACATTAATCGATTCGCGCCTTCAGGCAGAATACTTACGTGATCGGGGTTTTCGGGTGACCGATGAACAACTTTCGAAAAAAATCTCTTCGTTTTCGGCTTTTCAGGTAGACGGCCAATTTGATCCCACTCGTTATGAGCAGCTCGTGCGGAATGCGGGTTTAAGCGTTGAAGGGTTCGAACGCCAGCAGCGGCAACAGGGAGCCATTGATCAGCTGAGAGCCGGTCTGAGAGGAAGTTCGCTGGTTGTATCTTCGATGACCGATCGTGCAATTGAATTGTTGTATCAGCGTCGTGTGGCACAGTTCACGGTGGTCGATATTGCCGCTTTCGAAGACAGCCTGGTTGTGGGGTCGGAAGCTTTACGCGATGAGTTTGATGCTAATAAAGCGCAGTATGTACAGCCGGAACAGATGCAGGTCGAGTTTATTCGACTATCGGTCGACGAGCTTGGAAAACAAGCGAATGTGAGTGAGCTCGAGCAGAGGGCGTTTTATGACAACAATGTCGAGCGATTCACGCAACCGGAGAGTCGAAGCGCCAGCCATATTTTATTGTCATTAGCTGAGGACGACGCTGAAGATGTGGTCGATACACGGGAGCAGGAAGCAAAAGGTATTGCCGCAAGAGCAAGGTCTGGTGAAGATTTTGCAAAACTTGCCGAAACGTATTCCAAGGATCCTGGTTCGGCATCTCGGGGTGGAGATCTTGGCATCATTCGACCAGGCGCGATGGCACCGTCGTTTGAGACAGTTGTTTTTGATTTAAAAGAGGGTCAGATTAGCGATCCTGTGCGTACCGCTTATGGCTGGCACATTATCAAAGTTACCAACATTCGTGAGAGTAATGTCCGTCCTTTCGATGAGGTCATGAGTGAAATTAAGACGATCCTTGAGCGGGAGTGGGCCGAAAACCAGTTCATCACGATGGCGGAAGATTTTCAGAATTTGATTTTTGAGCAGCCGGATTCCCTGAATGCAGCGTCTGATTTTCTCGGTACACCAATCGAGCGCAGCGACTGGTTCTCTCGGACAACGGGAGACGGGATTGCCTCAAACGATCTTGTTCGGGATACGGCTTTTAGCCCAGAGGTGTTGGTTGATCGTTTGAATAGCGAGATGCTTGAGATAGGCAGTGATACACTCGTCGCTGTTCGGTTCGCAGATTTTCGTGAAAAACGACAAAAAGATTTTAATGAAGTTAAAGATCAGATCGAGCGTGTCTTAGCAGCACGGGTTGCGGCTGAAGCGCAGGAGAAGTTTGCAACAAAGCTTGTTGCCACGTTGGAATCTGGTGCGGATTGGGACAATTTACTTACTGTGGAAGGATTATCTTCCGCGGACTTGCCTGAAGATCTGGAAAGCACGACTGATGATGTCGCGAGAGCAGTGGCGAGAGTTGTTTATTCGGTGGGCGCGCCTAATCCAGGGACGCCGGTGTTCGGTAGCGCCCGGTTGAGCGCTACAGACTACCTCATATATAAGCTTGATGAGATAGTCGCGGGCGATATTTCACAGATCTCGGGTGATCAAGTTAGCGAGGTTGAGGATTTAGTTGAATCCCGGGTCGGCGAAGAACTTCATGCTGGAATTGGCCGGGCGCTTCGAACCGCTGCCGATGTCCAGATCTTTGAAGAGGCGCTTTAGCACCGCTACTGTATCTAATTTTTTATCTTCAAGTCATGTCTCCTCTGCAATCCGAGGACTAATGCCGACGGTGTTAAATCCGCCGTCGACATAAGTAATCTCGCCCGTGATGCCTGATGCTAAATCTGAACACAAGAATGCCGCCGTGTTGCCAACTTCTTCTGTTGTGACGCCTCGACCGAGTGGAGCGGTGACTTCGTAGAATTGCAGCATCTGCTTAAGGCCTTTAATTCCTGCAGCAGCGAGCGTTTTGATTGGTCCGGCTGAAATTCCATTAACCCGAATACCTTCGCCTCCTAAAGATTGGGCAAGATATCGGACATTGGCTTCGAGGCTTGCTTTGGCAAGGCCCATTACGTTGTATCCAGGCATTGATCGTTCAGCACCAATATAACTAAGGGTCAGCATTGCGCCCCCTTCAGCCATCATGCTTCTCAATGACTTAGCAAGTGCTGCAAAACTATAAGAGCTGATTTCATGTGCTGTTCTAAATCCCTCTCGAGTAACCGCATCGAGATACATGCCTTCTAATTCCTCGCGAGGCGCATAGGCTATCGAGTGAACGAGAATATCAAGATGATCCCAGTGTTTAGCGAGTTCATCTTTCATTTCTGCGATATTGCTATCTTGCGAGACATCACAAAGGATAGTTTTGGCAGATCCGAGTTCCGCCGCAAATTTTTCTGCTCTTCCACCTAATTTATCGTTTTCATAGGTCAGTACCAGTTCGGCCCCTTCGCGGGCCATAGACTGCGCAATGCCCCATGCAATGGAGCGATTTGACGCTACCCCGGTAATGAGCGCTCGTTTACCTTTTAGGAATCCCATGTCTCGCTTTGTCCTTGGTTAAAATCACTAGAATGAACGTTTTATCCGAACCGGCATAAAGAGTCAAAATTTCGTAATGCACTCAATTAAGAAGCAACTTTCTGTCTTTGCCGTGTCGCGAAACGCTGATGATCAGGCAGCTCAGATTGCACATCAACTTGGTGCAACACTAGAGACCTCGGAAAGTGGGCTATCAGGGTTAGTATTAGAGGTCGGGGAGGCAAAACTTGCTTTGCGCGATTATGACCGGCCTCGCACCCGTTCATTCTTTGTCGATTCCCAGATTCAGAGGAGGGTTGTTAGCTCTCGAGATCTTCTCGGCCGCGCCCTTGGCCCGAAATCAACCACGATCATTGATGCAACAGCTGGATTTGGGAGCGATTCTTTTGATTTTTTGCGTCGGGGTAAGCGGGTTTTTGCCGTTGAGAGAATCAGCTTGATCGTTTTTTTGTTGAAGGACGCGGTAGCAAAAATTGAGAATTCTGATGAACGGAAACGAATCAGTGTGCTTGAAGCTGCGGCTCAAGATATTATTCCAAGCCTGCCTTCCTGTGATGTTATTTTTTTGGATCCAATGTTCGAAGATGTTGAGAAAAGAAGTGCGAAACCTCGTAAAGCTCAACAATTATTGCGTTTGATTGCGGGTCCAAGCTCAGATTCAGATAGTCTGCTGGAAGTTGCCCGCCAGCATGCAAAGCAAAGAGTGGTTGTGAAAAGACCACGCCTTTCGTCGTCGTTAGGGGTAGAGCCAGATCATTGCTTTATGGGTAAATCGATTCGCTATGACGTATATTTTTCGAGGACATCGTGACAAAAGAACACTGGTTTTTCGCGGAACACATTCCGAAGAGCGGTATCGAGACTGTATTGTCAGACGCCGAGGCAAGTCATGCCGTTCGGACGAGGAGACTTCGTATCGACGACCCCTTGGTTATTTTTGACGGCAAGGGGCAATCGGCAGCGGCTCGGATTATAGAAATAACCCAGCGTCCATTAAGCGTCCGTTTGCATATCGGCGAGAGAGACTGGTCTCCCAAAAAAAAGCCAAGTCTTCATTTAGTTTCAGCACTCCCTAAAGGGGATCGCCAGAACACGATGATCGATATGGCGACGCAACTTGGAGTGGACGTGTTAACGCCATTGATGTGCGAGAGAAGTGTCAGTGTGTCTCGAAAGGGTAACCGGGATCGTTGGGATCGGATAGTGGTTGAGGCGTGCAAGCAGAGTCACCGCCCCTGGCTGCCTACGCTTGCAGAAGAGTCTTCGCTAGAAACGTTTATAAGGGATATTGATGGAGGTGCTACGGTTTTTGTCGGAGATAGTGACGGCGACACACTGGGAAGCTTCTCAAACATGTCTCTAAAAGAGCTGGAAAAAGTATATCTCGTTATTGGCCCAGAGGGCGGATTTACCGTTTTTGAGCGCCAGCTCCAGAAGCATGCCGGTTTTAAAATGTTATCGGTCGGCGATGGTATTCTTCGAACCGAGACGGCCGCGGTCTCGCTTGTCGCGTCAATAATGGGACTCGCGAGGCCGTCCTCAGTGATGCGGGATGATTGAACTCCCTTAAGGCATATCTGAGATTCGCTGTTGTCGGGCCCGAAATTCATCGAGGTCACGATTAAGTTGTTCAACTCGATCGGTTTCTTTTTGGACAACGTCGGCCGGTGCTCGCTCAACAAATTGGGGATTTTCAAGTTTTGCCTGACACTTCGCGAGATCGGTCGATAATTTTTCAATCTCGCGGGTCAATCGGGTCAGCTCGGCGTCACGATCAATAAGAGACCCCATTGGGACCAGGATCTTTAATGCGCCGGTGAGCGCGGTGGCGTGGTCTTCATCTGGCTCAATGTCATCGTTAATCAGGCTCAGTTTCTCAAGTCTTGCGAGGGGGACCAACATCCATTCAAATTGCTTAATTCGTCGCTGGTCTTGTTCACTATTAGTTTGAAGCAGGACGGGCAGCGCTTGCCGTGGATCAATATTCATTTCACCGCGTATGTTTCGGACCCCGCCGATAACCGATTTCAACCACTCGATGTCGGTTTCCGCTTCCTCATCAACGGTAAAGTCGCCACTGCCCGGGTACTTCTGATTGATGACACTGCTATTTGTCTCATCATCTGGTTGTGCGACTCGCTGCCATAAGGTCTCTGAAATAAAGGGCATTAAGGGGTGTAGAAGGCGCAGTGAATTATCTAATATGGTCGTTAGGGTGTGACGCACCGCGTTTTTTTGCTCCGGCGACAATTCAGGACTCGCCAGCTGAATCTTGGCAATTTCAAGATACCAGCTACAGTACTCATCCCAGATAAACGTATGGAGGGTTTGAGCGACTTGATCAAATCGATAGATGCTCATCGATTTTTCAACAGACTTGCAAACCTCAGATAATTTGGATTCGATCCATTTTTCTGCGACCCCTTTTAACGCGTTTGATTCAGAATTCTTTGAGACAGATGATGTATTCATCTCAACAAAGCGTGCGGCGTTCCAGAGTTTGTTGCAAAAATTTCGAAAACCCTCGATTCGACCTAAGTCAAATCGGATATCACGTCCTTGTGTTGCCAGACTGGCAAATGTGAATCTCAAGGCGTCAGTACCGAAAGAGGGGATGCCATTGGGAAATTGTTTTCGGGTCGCCTGTGCAATCTGTTTTGCCATCTTTGGCTGCATTAAGCCAGCGGTCCGTTTCTCAATCAGCGCTTCAAGATCAATCCCGTCGATCAGGTCCAGTGGGTCGAGAACATTCCCCTTCGATTTGGACATTTTCTGGCCATCAGAGTCGCGAACCAGTCCGTGCACATAGACCTGATGAAAAGGAACGTCACCGGTAAATTTCAGGCCAAACATGATCATCCGGGCGACCCAGAAAAAGATAATGTCAAAACCTGTTACTAAAACACTAGTGGGATAGAACGTCTTGTATTCTTCTGTCGAGTTGGGCCACCCCAAAGTGGAAAAAGGCCAAAGAGCTGATGAGAACCAGGTATCCAGTACATCGTCATCCTGATGTAGATTAACTTCTTTGCCATGGTGTTCTATAGCTTTTGCATTAGCTTCCGAGGCGGTCATGGCAACAAACATATTTCCTTCCTCGTCGTACCAGGCTGGAATTCGGTGTCCCCACCAGATCTGCCGTGAAATACACCAATCTTGAATATTGTGCATCCAGTCAAAATAAGTGCGGCTCCAGTTTTCCGGTACAAACTTTATACGTCCATCCTCGACTGCCTGGATGGCAGGTTTAGCGAGGGGTTTGGTTTTTACAAACCACTGATCGGTCAGGTACGGTTCCACCACGGCGTGGGTTCTATCACCCCTGGGAACCATAAGCGTGTGATCCTCTATTTTTTCGATAAGATTTTCGGCCTGAAGGTCGTCAATGATTTTTTGACGTGCTTCGAAACGGTCTAATCCATGATAACGGGATTGTGGAAGGTCGATGGCAGCGCTTGGGCTGAGAATATTGATCGGTTCAAATTCATGACGGTTACCGACTTCATAGTCGTTGAAATCATGAGCCGGCGTGATTTTTAAACAGCCCGTGCCAAAATCTGGATCGACGTAGTCGTCTGCAATCACGGGTATTTTACGATCGGTTAGCGGAAGGCAAACACGCTGGCCAACCAGGTGAGCGTATCGATCATCGTCTGGATGAACAGCAACGGCAACATCTCCCAGCATGGTTTCCGGACGCGTGGTGGCAACTACGACGTACCCGTCTCCGCTTTCAAATGGATATCGAAGATGCCAAAGAGAGCCCTTTTCTTCTTCCGAAATGACCTCTAAATCAGAGAGGGCGGTATGAAGTATAGGATCCCAGTTAACAAGTCGCTTGCCACGATAAATGAGGTTTTCCTCGTAGAGTTTTACAAATACTTCTCTTACGGCTGTCGAAAGGTCCTCGTCCATCGTGAAGCGTTCTCGACTCCAATCAAGTGATGCACCCATTCGCCTTAGTTGATGGGTAATGGTTCCACCCGATTCACGTTTCCACTGCCAGATTCGGTCGATGAAGTCATTTCGTCCTAGATCGTGCCTGGTCTTCCCTTCCGAATTGAGCTGGCGTTCCACGACCATCTGAGTTGCGATGCCAGCGTGATCGGTGCCCGCTTGCCAAAGGGTTCTGTGACCCAGCATTCGGTGGTAGCGAGTCAAAGCATCCATTATCGTGTCTTGAAATGCATGACCCATATGAAGGCTGCCGGTTACATTAGGGGGTGGTATTGCGATACAGAAAGGAGGGCCTTCTCCAGAAGGCTTAAACGCCCCCTGTTTCTCCCACCGTTCATAAAGGGCTTGCTCTATCGCATGTGGATCATACGCTTTGTTGGTTTCTTCTTGGGTCACGGGTTGAGTGTCTTTAAATGTGGGAGAGTTAATAATTAATTGTCGCTCCACCATGGAGCCAAGCGACTTCGAATGTCGGTCGATAATTCATTCCGTAAAGATTCTGGAAGCGACTCTCCAGAGTATGATGAAAGTCTTTTTTCAACGGTCACCATTATTTCATCGACTAACTCAGTTAAATAATCTTGGTTGTCATCTTTATTGACATTTGGGAATTCAATCCCTGATTTTTTGGGATGATCATGATTTTTGTTTGTAGCATTGATTGACGTGTTGTTATGCTTTGTTTGTCCCGCTCCGGGGTGCTCGCGCGCGGAAGCCGCCTCTTCAATCAATGGTTCAATAGATTCCGTAGCGCTAGTTTCTGACTCAAACATATCCACAGTTTCAGGACCGTCGTTTTCCGGAGTGAGATTATTGTGGATATCAATATTGGCCTGCGCACTTTTCCCCATCGCGCCTTCTTCCTCTGGTAACAGGCCAGTTGCTGAAGACCCTTCGCCAATGAATCTCCCGAGCGATTCGAGCTCGTTGATCAGTTGATCTCGGATTTTATCTTGGCTCACAAGATTCGACTCGGAACCTAGACTTTGTGAGTGACAGGCTCGACGCCATTGTCACGATAAAACTTGAACCGATTTCTCGCGAGTTGCCGCTCGGACTCATCGGTGCCGACAATTTCCGCAACTCTTGAAAATAGGCTAAAAGTTGATACCGGTGTATTCGCTATTGAAATTACAATTTCGGCAACATCGGGACTCGGGTCGTCACAACCTAATGTGACCCGCACTAATTCATCAGTTTCCCCGAGTAATCCATGCGGGATAAAACTACTTGAAGAGAAAGCCCACAGTCGCTCGTCCATCTGAGTTAATTGATCGAGTGTTTGACAGTAGAGATATACGTGCTTTCCAGACTGAAAAGCTTTCTCAGTGACCCGACAGGCAAGCGTATAACGCCCGTCAGGCGTATCACTAGAGGGAACATAAAAATCTACGCGGCAGGATGCCATAAATCAATCATTGGCTCGGTTGATCAGGAAGCGAGTTAATAGCGAGACGGGCCGACCGGTTGCGCCTTTATTTGCGCCCGATTGCCATGCGGTTCCAGCGATATCAAGGTGGGCCCACTTCATGTTCTCAGTGAAACGCGCCAAGAAGCACGCGGCTGTCACAGCGCCAGCCGTGCGACCGCCAATATTAGCCATGTCCGCAAATGGCGTATTGAGTTGCTTCTGATATTCTTTCCACACCGGCATTCGCCATGCTCGATCTCGGGCGTTTTCGCCACACTCCAGAAGTTCATTGGCTAACTGGTCATCAGTCGAGAACAAACCCGTGGCCGGGTTTCCCAGCGCGACAACACATGCACCGGTCAAGGTGGCGATATCTATGACTGCTGACGGACTGTAACGCTCAGCATATGTAATGGCATCACATAAAATGAGACGTCCTTCAGCGTCGGTGTTGAGGATTTCAATCGTTTTGCCTGACATACTGGTGACAACATCTCCAGGCTTGTTTGCGGCACCATCGGGAAGGTTCTCACTGCTTGGTACGATGCCGACAACGTTAAGTTTCAGCTTGAGTTCGGCAGCAGCTGTTAGTGCGCCGAAGACGCTTGCGCCACCGCACATGTCGTATTTCATCTCGTCCATTGCGCCTGCTGGCTTAAGCGAAATGCCGCCTGCATCAAAAGTGAGACCTTTACCAATGAGAACCACCGGGGCTTGCCCGCGCTTTCCACCCTGATGTTCCATGATAATCAGTTTTGCCGGTTCACGACTTCCGCGGGATACAGATAATAATGCCCCCATTTTGAGGGCTTTCATTTTCGCCTCGTCAAGGACTTGGACTTTGAGACCATGTGTTCTGACAAGTTTCTTTGCCTCGCTAGCTAAAAAACTTGGAGTGCATAGATTTCCGGGGAGATCGCTAAGCCGTTTCGCTAACGCAACGCCGTTCCCAATCGCGGTTCCTTCACGAATACCCTCTTTGAGCGAAGTCTCGTTGCGAGTACTTCCGCTTTGAAGAGACATCCGCGTGAGCGCGCACTGGGCATCTTTGCGAGCTTTGCCTTTCATGGTCTTGAGTTGAATGAAGCGGTAACGTGCGTTATGAATGGATTGCACAACAAGCCGGGCTTTGGATTTGTTATCAAGCCCCGACACACTGATCTCGGCAAGTGTGCTGACTGCGCTAATAGAGCGTGTTTTGCATAATTCGCGTGCTGCCGCTGATGCGGCTGCTGCAAAGTCATCTGCGTCGGGCTTGTCACCGATGCCCACTAACAACAATCTTTTTGCGTTGATACCCTGCGGCTTAGGAATTACGATGGTGCTGCCCGGTCGACCGTTGAAGTCTCCTGAG
>JADHSN010000131.1 GCA_016776875.1 Gammaproteobacteria bacterium
TTTTTTCGGTGACAAACAATGAAAGAGTGATTCAAAAAAATCACACTACTTGTAATGGTTCCCACGCGACTTCACATTCTCCCGTGTCAGTCGCAATAAAAGCCGAATCTCCAGTAATAGTAATGGAGAGATCCATCGTTCGTTCAACCAATGCGGTGAACGCTCTTACACTTTGCGAATCAAAACGAAAGATGGAAACTTTTAACAGCGCAAACTTTGATCGCCCCTGTTCCCACCAGACATCTGATTTGGAATTAAAACTATAGACCTTAACCTCGCCCGCCTGCCGACTTGCCTTTTTTATCCGGTCAGGGGAAGGTTCGCCGACGTCAATCCATAAAGACGTTTGTTCGTCTAGGCTTCGTATCCAGATATCCGGTTCCTCTACTGAACTGAGCCCTTTTGTAAATGCCAACCCGGCTTTCGCGTTGATACTAAATGCGAGCAATTTTGCCATCATCCGATCCAGACTCTCGGATGGGTGTTGTGCAATGGTCAAATTGAGTGCGTCGTAATAGTTTCGCTCCAGATCTGACAATGCGACTCTAAATTTGTATATGGTGGACTTTAGGGCCAAATGAGATTACTGAGGGTCTTAAAGAATATGAAAGAATTTTGGGATTAGAGGATACTGCCCAGGCTCTCACTGTATCATTGATTAAGTGAGAGCTTGCAACGGACTCAGATATCATTGAGTACCACAGGTTCTCGCCGGGGTACACCACCGTCAAATCATCGATGCTGGCATTAATCCCTGTGATCGCAGCGACAGCCATATGACCCGCCTCATGGGTAAGCAGCATGCCCAGCGCCCCGACAGATATCCAGCCACCAGTAAGCGTTCCGAAAAAGTCGGCGGGGACATGAGGGGACGAAAGGGTCAGTAACAGAAATAACTGAATACGAGGCGTATTTTTCTGGACGGTTTTCGATCATTGGTTCATCATGAAATTTACCTAATCGCGGCCGCGTATCTTACCTGTTGCGTGCCGATACAAAACCGATCGACTAACCAGCTCAATAATGCCAACCGAAGTTGGATTGCCTGAACGCATCTAATGGTGTAAAACGCATGGGTAGCAACCAATAATAAAACAGGAGGATGTTATGTCTAAAGTCACGAAGGGGTTGGCATCGGCAGTTCTGGGAACCGTTGTCCTCGCGGCGTCGTTTTCAGCGCAAGCTGACAGTATCAAGGTGGGATTCAATGTCCCTTTGACTGGTTTTGCAGCGGCAGATGGTAAATCTGCGCGGATCGGTGCTGAGTTGGCTGTTGAACAGGTCAATGCTGCAGGCGGGATTAACGGAAAGGATCTGGAACTCGTAATTTATGATGATCAAGCGAGCCCGAAAGAGTCGGCGCCACTCGCTGCGAAACTGATTACGCAAGATGGCGTTGTGGCAGGAATCTCGGGTAGTTACTCGGGTGCGACCAGAGCGGCGGCTACGATCTATCAGGAAAACGCTACCCCCTATATCTCGGCATATGCGGTCCATCCCGATATTACGCGATCAGGTGACTATGTTTTCAGAACGTCGTTTATGGGCGAAGTGCAGGGGCGCGCCGGCGCCAAGTTGATCGGCGAGATGATGGGCAAGAAGCGAGTCTCCATCATCACCCTAGCAAACGACTTTGGAAAATCGCTTGAGGCAGGCTTCAAAGAAAAGGCTGCAGAGTTCGGGATTGAGATTCTCGGCGAGTATGACTACAGCATCAAGGATAGAGAATTTGGCCCAATCGTCTCCAAGGTGAAGGCGGAAGCGCCGGACGCTATCTACGCTTCCGGCTACTTCTTTACTGCTGGACCGTTGGTTAGTCAGTTACGCGCGGCGGGAGTTGATGTCCCTGTAATTGGCCAGGAAGGATATGACGGAGAGATGTTTATCAAAATCGCTGGCGCCTCTGCAGAGGGTGTGATTATTACGACATCTCTCGATCGTGATTCCACCGATCCACTTGCTCAAGCATTTATCCAGGGTTTCCAGAAAAAGTCAGGTTACCCCGCAGACATGGTAAGCGCATCGACGCATACCGCTGTTCTGGTCTTGGCTGAAGCGATGAAACAGGTAGACCCGAGCGATAAAGCGGCATTGCGTCAAGCGATTGCCTCAACATCTATCAATGCAGCAACCGGAAATATCTCGTTCAATAAACTGGGCGAGGTGAGAAAATCAGTACAGGTTCAAGTGGTTCGTGATGGCAGTTGGCACCATTTCGCGGTCATCTCGGACCCGGTACTACTTGCGCCGCCTGAGGAGTGATTTCTTTATAGGAATATGCGGCCTTCGGGCCCCATATCTTTTCCTGCTGAAGATTCTTAATGTTAGCTCTTGACCTTTTGCTGCAGGGGGTAGTGCAGGGCGCAATCTATGCGTTAATCGCATTAGGGTTGACGCTTATCTATGGTCTGCTCCGAATCCTCCATGTCGCACACGCGGCGCTGTTTACCTTGGGGGGTTATATCGGCGTCATTGTTACAAACGAGACAGGGAGTCTGCCCCTCGCCCTGATTGTCGCAATGGTGTCGGTGGGATTACTCGGAATAGTGATCTACCGGCTCGCTTATAAACCGCTCCTGGACCAATCCCCGCTTGTTGCCCTGATTGCATCTATTGGACTTTTTATTGCCTTTGAAGAAGTGTTCAGACTCGTCTTTGGGAGTTATGGCCTCTCATTTGAAAACCCCCCGCTTCGAACTCAGGTGAATCTCGGCGGCGGGTTACTGATTAGTCATTCAAAGTTGTTGGTGATTGGGATGGCGATCATAATGCTGTCAATCCTGGCTTGGCTTTCAACACGGACCCGGACCGGAATTGCGTGGAAGGCAACGGTGACCGATTCCCAAATCGCATCATCTTTTGGCATCAATATCGAGAGAGTCCGGTACCTTAATTTTTTTATCGGGTCTGCCCTCGCAGCTGCGGCCGGCGTGATGGTCGCGTTACTGACTAATTTGGTAGAGCCGACCATGGGCGCGGTTGCCTCGTACAAGGCGCTGGCGATTATTGTGTTGGGTGGACTGGGGAGCGTGCGCGGCACACTGGTTGCCGCCATTGCCATTGGCATCGTCGAATCCTTTGGGACGGTTTACGTCGGCCATATCCTAGATCGTGATGCTCTCGCTTTCGCGTTTCTTGTGATCGCTCTCATGATAAGGCCGCAGGGCCTGTTTAAGGCGGGGTAGAAAAATAATGGCATATGAAGTCATTCTGCTGACCACGATGGCCATTACGGTGTTGTTCGCACTCTCACTGAACGTGATTACAGGCTTTTGTGGACAGGTCAGTTTGGGCCATGCCGCCTTTTATGGAATCGGAGCTTATGTCGGAGCAATGCTGACTAAAGGCGGGTGGCCATTGTTGATGGCGCTGTTGCCGGCGGCAGGTGTCGCCGGTTTGATCGGATTTTTTGTTGGCCTCATGTCTTTGCGGGTCCGTCATGATTTTCTAGCGATAACCACGATGGGGATCGCATTTCTGTTCGTCGGTTTTGTAAGAAAACAGGAATGGTTGGGCGGTGAAATTGGAATTTCAGGTATTCCTGCATTTGGTTTTGGTCGAATCGGCCTGCTGGTGGTGGCGCTGGCCTGCGCCGGGTTGTTTGCGGCTGTAACCATTTATCTGAAACGGTCCTGGATGGGGTTCGGCTTTGACTCAATTGCTGATGATGAAGATACTGCGCGGATCCTGGGAATCGACGTACCCCGATTTAAACTTTGGGCATTTGTAATCGGCACGGCAGGTGCAGGCGTCGCGGGTGCGCTCTACGCCCATCATGTCCGGTATATTGGGCCGGACAGCTTTGGGTTTGTTGAGTCCGTCACGGTTCTAGCAATGGTGATTATCGGCGGTATCGGATCCGTATGGGCAGTGGCTCTTGCGGCGGCAGTGTTATCGGTTCTCCCGTTATGGTTCCAGTTCATAGACGACTATAAACTTTTGATCTACGGGCTATTGGTCTTCGCAGTCATGCGCTTCTCGCCAAACGGGATTGCGGGTGCACTACAAAGTTTCCGACGAAGACTTCGGTAGGCCAGAAAAATGCTTCTCAGTGTATCCAATGTGACGGTTCAGTTTGGCGGAGTGACGGCGGTCGCGGACCTTTCTCTTCAGGTAGATCGCGGGGAATTGATCGGAATCATTGGGCCTAACGGCGCTGGCAAGACAACGCTCATGCGAGTTATCTCAGGGTTGGTCCGACCAACCTCTGGAAGTATCCTGTTGAACGGTCAGGATGTCACGGGCTGGACTATCGATCGGCGCGTGCGATCGGGGCTTGCGCTTGCCCAGCAGATCGTGAAACCGTTGGCTACCTTTACGCTCGCAGAGAATGTGGCGCTCGCCTGTGGCTCCCGCCGGATGGGTTCCCCGTGGCAGGCAATGACTACCGTCAACCGAAACGCTGAACTACAGCGAGGACGCGAATTGCTGGAGCTCGTTGGGATTGCGGCCGCTGCAGATGACTACCCGTCGGCGGTTCCTCTGGGGCACCTCAAATGCTTGGAGCTCGCCCGCGCCCTCGCGCTCGAGCCGGAACTGATCCTTCTAGACGAGCCTCTTGCAGGCCTAAATCAAGCCGAAGCTGCCCAGATGGCGGACCGAATCGCGTCGTTGGTTACTGAGTCGCGCAGTATTATTCTGATAGAACATAACCTTCGGGAAGTCATTCGAATTTGTCCAAAGCTGTTTGTTCAGGATCAAGGGCGCTACCTTGACTTCGGCGTGACGGAGAAGGTTATGGCTAATCCGAAGGTGCGGACTGCTTATCTGGGCGAAGGCGCAATCTGATGCTCAGCGTAAGAAATATTCAGTGCGGGTATGGGGATATTGTGGCGGTGCATGATCTCTCCTTCGATGCCGCCGCCGGCCAAGTCTTTGCGCTAATTGGCGCGAATGGTGCAGGAAAAACGACGACCATTATGGCGCTCGCAGGCCATCTGCCGCCAAATCAGGGCTCGATTACAGTAGCTGGGTGCGATATCAGTGCAGGACCTGCTTTAGAACGATTGCAACACGGGATTGCGCTTGTGCCGGAGGGGAGACGGGTGTTTCCCGATCTCTCCGTTGAAGACAACCTGACGGTGGGCGGCCACACCCTTGAACGAGCCAGACTGGCGAGCAATCGGGATAACGTTTATCAGATCTTTCCTAGACTGGCGGAGCGGCGCAGTCAGTTAGCAGGTTCTTTGTCCGGGGGCGAGCAGCAGATGCTGGCTATTGCCCGGGCGATGATGGCGGACCCCAAGATTCTTCTCGTGGATGAACTGTCATTAGGTCTGATGCCGAGGATGGTAGATGAGTGTTACCAGGTGGTTGATACACTCAAGAAACAGGGTCTGCTAATTGTTTTGGTTGAGCAGAGCACACAGCGGGCGCTGGATGTAGCGGATCAGGTTGCGGTACTGGAGTCTGGCCATCTGGCGTGGCAAGGTAGCGGTGACGAGGCCCGAACGGATTCCTCAGTCGTTAGCGCATATCTCGGCACTTGATAACAGCGGTCTGAGTACTATCCATCTCAAAGTTTAGGACAATGTGTAGATGGCCTAATTGATGAGGTGGATCGTATTCAGGCTGTAAATGAAGAGATTCTAAGAACCGCTGAAGCCATGGCTAAGATTGGAAAAGGACTAGGATAATTAACTAACAGTAGACTCTGTTATCAATAATTCTATAATTTATCGACATATCAGAAGACCATTGATAGATCAGTAAAAGATCATAGGAGATATCGATCATGAACCGTTTCACTCCCGTTAAACTACTCCCCCTCATCCTCTCAACTCTCTTACTCACCTCATGCTCTGGACCTGACTCCAGTGGCGGTGTGGAATTCTCCAAGACTGCCAATGCGTTTCCGTATGG
>JADHSN010000014.1 GCA_016776875.1 Gammaproteobacteria bacterium
GGAATTGCGAAGACCAGCCGCAATGCCATTAATCGACAGGAGTAGCGCGCGTTGCATTTGATCATCTCGATCTCGCTTTTTTTCTTGACGACAGCGAGTGAGTAGTTCGACCTGCAGCACGCTAATAGGATCAAGATAAGCATCCCGCACCTCAAGGGTTCGACGCAACATCGGCTTGTCGGATAGCAGTTCGGTTCCAGTAATCGACGTGATCATCTTAACGGTGAGTGCGTGCTCTTCTACGACTTGATCATAAAGGTGGTGAAGCGCCGGGTTTACCAGGCGCTCAACATAGTGTCGTGCAATTGCGAGATCTGTTTTGGCGAGGGTCATTTCGACGTTTGAGACAAAGGTAGAGAAGAAGTGCCACTCGGCGTACATCCGTCGCAGGTCATCACTATATCCGGCTGCCATGACCGCCTGGAGACCGCTGCCGGCTCCAAACCAACCGGGAATAATCTGACGCGATTGTGTCCACCCGAAAACCCATGGAATTGCACGAAGATCTGAAATGCCTGCGAGAGCGGTCCCGCGTCGTGAAGGTCGAGATCCAATATTCATTGACCCGAGCTCTTCGACCGGGGTCGATGAGGCAAAGTATTCGGGAAGCCCCGGATTTTCGACGAAATTTCGGTAGGCGAGAAAGGCAGCATCCGAGACTTGATCCATGATGGCGTACCATGCGGTGATCGAGCGGTTATCGTGACGCGGTGCTTTATGGGCAAGCGATCCTTCGAGCATTGCGCTGACGGCGAGATTAAGATTTCGTCGCGCGATAGCAGGCAAACCATATTTATCCGCAATGACTTCGCCCTGTTCCGTGAGTTTGATTTCGCCGTCGATCACACCATTGGGCTGGCTCAGAATCGAGCCGTGAGTCGGTCCACCCCCTCGCCCGATTGTCCCCCCGCGTCCGTGAAATACTCGAATTCGAATACCGGTATCGGCGGCGACTTCTCTAATCACGCGCAGTGCTTTATGAATTTCCCATTGAGACGTTGTGATGCCCCCATCTTTATTGGAGTCGGAGTAGCCCACCATGACTTCTTGACAGTTGCCACGCAAGGCAAGAAGCTGGCGATAAGCCTGTCCGTCGAAAAGCGTTCGCAGCGTGGGTCCGATGGCGCGTAGATCGTCAATGGTTTCGAAAAGCGGAACGAAGTCTAACCGTGCAATACCTTGTCCAATATCAACGAGACCCACTTCGCGGGCGAGCAGCACCGGTGCCAGGATATCGTCGACACCTCGCGTCATGGATACGATATAAGCTCCAATCACATGATCGCCTTCGCGGTCCATAATTGATCGAAGTGTTCTGAATAAAGTGAGATTGTCGTGATCATTTTGACCATGAGGCGGCGCAAGCGGCCTTCGACTATTTAATTCCTGAATGAGATGACCAAGTCTTTGTTCCGGATTCATGGCGCTGTAAGCAACATCGAGCGGATCAAACAATTGACTCAAAGCTTCGTGGTGACGACTGGCATGTTCGCGAATATCCAGACTGGCAAAGTGAAAACCAATCACACTGACAATTCGCCGAACTCGCGCTAATCGGCCATTGGCTACCAATGCGCCGCCGTGTGCCCGCAGCGAGCGGTCCATGACAGCGAGTTCTTCGGAAAGCTCGCCGGGTGATTGATACCCGCCATCGCCTCGCGCACGTGTCGCCTCTAACCGTTTAGTCATGACAGCACAGCGCAGTCGGTATGGTTCGATGAGTCGCGCCGGGGTCAGCAGCTCGGGGTGATTTATTTGATCACTTTCAATCGTGGCTGCGATCTCCGCTGAGATTTTATACAACCGACCACTCATTGAAGCATCGCTATAGAGTTCGCGAAGCTCAGCAATTAATAGTGTGATGGCACGATCTCGCTGTAGATTAAGAACGGCAGTTGTTGTTTCAGGAGAGACATTTGGATTGCCATCTCGATCGCCACCTACCCACGAACCGAACCGGATCGGGACCTGTTCTGGATTTAATTGCTGGCCAATGTCGCCGAGAGTCGCCGCGATCGTGTCAAAAAGATCGGGCAGCGCGTTACTAACAGTTTGAGAGAGATAGTAGAGGACGAATTTTGCCTCGTCGAAAGGGTCGGGCTTTTCATGGCGAATCTCATCTGTTTGCCAGATCGCCTCAATCATTTCATCAATTCGGCGATCAATACGATCACGTTCGATCTCCGTGGAGCGCGCATCGCCACGCGCCTTTAGCAGATCGGCAATTGTTGCCAATTTATTGAGAATTGAACGTCTGGAAGCTTCCGTTGGATGAGCTGTGAATACGGGCCGGAAGTCAGCGCGGTTCACAAGAGTGCCGATTTCCGACGCTGAGACCCCGGCTTCAAGTAGATTGCTTACTGTCTTACCAAAAAGACTGCCCGAGCGAGTGCCTCCAACATTAAGATCTTCAATGCGATGCTCCTGTTCAGCAATATTGGCCAGATGAAAGTAGACCGTAAAGGCTCGGACGAGGTGAATGGCCCGGTCGCCATCTAGACCCGCTAGCAGGTCAGTCAGTTCAGTAGTGACGCCGGCCGGAGCGGCGTTCTGACGCAGTCTCTGGGCTAGATGTCGCACCTCTTCGACGGTATCGAGAAGGTCCTTGCCATGTTGTCGGATAAGGGTATCACCTAATTGGTGGCCCAGCCGTCGGATGTCCGCACGCAGTGCCGCATCGGCGGTTTCAGCTCGTGTCGGGACAGCGTCACTAAGAGACGGAGTATTTTTCATCGGTGCGACAGTACGAGTATTGTTGGCGCGATACAAGCAGAAAATTTTCCATCGTTGCAGGCGTGTTGCATTGGACTCATGCTCAAATTTTATTCATTTTCCTAATTTCTCAGGTTGCGCTTGGGCTCTTCCGATCGATATGACATAAGCCTTTCGTGATGCGCCTAATCAGTAATCGCAATTATTCCGAGAGTGAACTCGCCGTATTCTTGCGAGATCAAAACTGAGCATTGGAGATTTTAAAACGGAGAGCATGGTGGACCCAAGCTCCTTTCATGCGACCGGCGGCGTTTTTCCGTCGACGGTAATGTCAACCTTCTTGCACCATATTAACTAATCGAAAAATTATGAGCCACACCCGTACCCCCGAGCGCACCCGTCGTCTACAGCGCAGCGAATTGGCTGTTCCTGGGTCTAACCCCGGAATGTTTGAGAAAGCTGCAGCCAGCAATGTTGATTACGTCTTTCTAGATCTTGAGGACGCGGTCGCACCTGACGATAAAATTGCCGCTCGATCCAATATTATTCAAGCCCTAAATGACATCGACTGGCGAGGGGCAGGTAAGACAATCTCAATTCGAATCAACGGCCTCGATACTCACTATATGTATCGCGACGTCGTCGAGATTGTTGAGCAGGCGGGTGAGTTCCTTGACACCATTCTGATTCCCAAGGCGGGTGTTCCTGGTGATATCTACATGGTCGATGCCATGGTCTCCCAGATTGAGACCGCGGTCGGCCTCAATCACCGTATTGGCCTCGAAGCCCTGATCGAGACCACTCTCGGTATGGCCAATGTTGAAGCGATCGCTACTGCCAGTGACCGCCTTGAGGCCATGCACTTCGGCGTGGCGGATTACGCCGCCAGTTGTCGGGCCAGAACCACTAACATCGGCGGTCTCAACCCTGACTATCCTGGCGATCAATGGCATGACGGTCTATCCCGGATGCTCGTCGCTTGCCGAGCGTACGGTCTTCGACCTATAGACGGCCCATTTGGCGACTTCAATGATCCGGAAGGTTTTCGACTGGCAGCCGGTCGTGCTGCCGCACTCGGTTACGAGGGAAAGTGGGCAATTCATCCTTCCCAAATTGACTTGGCGAATGATGTTTTCTCACCCCCAGTCGCTGAAGTTGAAAAGGCTAAGCGTATCCTCGCGGCCCTTGCGGAGGCGGCTGCCAAAGGTTTGGGTGCCGCCCAGTTGGATGGCCGGATGATTGATGCTGCGTCGGCCCGCATGGCTGAGAACGTGGTGGCGATGGACGATGTGATCCAGACCAAGTCTTTGACTTAAGCGCGGGGTTAAGCACAAGTAAAGATCGACTCATATTCGATACACCGGGCAATTAAAAAATAAAGAGAGGGGAACGATGGATATCCATGAGTACCAAGCTAAGAAACTGCTCGCTGATTTTGGAGTGCCGATTCCCCTAGGGGGTCTCGCCTACAGTCCGGAGCAGGCGCAGTACCGCGCGTCTGAGATCGGGGGAGACCGGTGGGTGGTCAAGGCCCAGGTACATACGGGTGGCCGCGGCAAGGCGGGTGGAATACGAGTGTGCAGCAGTGAGCAGGAGGTCTGGACCGCCGCGGATGAAATGCTGGGAAGTCGGCTAGTGACTAGCCAGACGGGTCCTCGTGGCCGCGGCGTTTACCGTCTCTATATCGAATCAGTTGCAGAAATTGATCGGGAGATCTATCTCGGCTTTGTCCTCGATCGGGAGACCGAGCGGGTCATGATGATGGTTTCTGCAGCCGGCGGTATGGAGATCGAGCAAGTGGCTGAGAATGACCTGGACTCGCTAATCAGGATCGTCATCGAACCGGCAGTTGGGTTGCAGAACTTCCAGTCTCGTGAGGTGGCTTTTGCCCTTGGACTGGATGCCTCCATCGTAACTGAGGTGGCAAATACCCTAAAGGCGTGTTACCGGTCATTCCGAGACCTCGATGCCACGATGGTCGAGATTAACCCTCTGGTTGTGACGGTTGACGGTCGAGTCTTAGCGCTGGATGCCAAGATGGCCTTCGACGATAACGCTCTCTTTAAGCGCGATCAGATCTCTGAGTTGCGGGATAAGTCCCAAGAGGATCCCCGTGAGATGAAAGCCAAGGATCGCGGCTTGAGCTACGTCGGGCTTGAGGGTGATATTGGGTGCATTATTAATGGCGCAGGCCTCGCGATGGCGACTATGGATATGATAAAGATTGCGGGAGGCGAGCCTGCTAACTTCCTTGATATTGGCGGCGGAGCCTCGCCCGAGCGGGTTGCTAAGGCGTTTAATCTGGTGCTTTCAGATGAGAAGGTGAAGGGCGTGTTGGTTAACATTTTCGCTGGTATTAATCGCTGCGACTGGGTCGCCCGGGGGGTGGTTAAAGCCATGCAGGATTTGGATATTGAGGTGCCCGTTGTGGTGAGACTGTCGGGTACCAACGTAGAGGAGGGTCGACGCATCCTTGAAGAAAGTTCTGTATCGCTGATTACCGCTGACACGCTCGCCGAGGCAGCCGAGAAATCGGTGGTGGCAGTGATGGAGGGCGCTAGGGTATGAGCATTGTCATTGATAATCAAACACCTGTCCTGGTTCAAGGCTTCACGGGCCGGATTGGCAGTTTTCATAGCAAGGAGATGATGGAGTACGGCACTCACGTGGTCGGCGGGGTTACGCCCGGTCGCGGGGGGACGGTGCACCATGGACTGCCCGTTTTTGATACGGTAAAGGCCGCGGTCGCCGCCACCGGCGCGAAGGCGAGTATCGTGTTCGTCCCGCCACCGTTTGCGGCGGACGCGATTATGGAGGCCGCCGATGGAGGTCTTTCCACTTGCGTATGTATTACTGATGGAATTCCGGCTCAGGATATGATGCGGGTCAAACGCTATATGCGTCGCTATAAGGCTGAAAACCGCATGCAGTTGATCGGGCCCAACTGCGCGGGTGTGATCAGTCCCGGAAAGGCTTTGCTCGGTATTATGCCGGGACACATTTACAAAAAGGGTGAGGTAGGGATTATCGGCCGATCTGGGACGCTGGGGTATGAGGCCGCATCACAACTTAAGGCGTTGGGTATTGGCGTTTCCACTAGCGTCGGGATCGGTGGAGACCCGATCAACGGCAGTTCGTTCAAGGATCATCTGGCCACCTTTGAGCAAGACCCCCAAACCCGGATCGTACTGATGATTGGGGAAATTGGCGGTCCCCAGGAGGCAGCCGCGGCAGAATTTGCCCGTGATCATATGCAAAAGCCAGTAGTGGGATATATCGCCGGGCTCACGGCCCCCAAGGGCCGCACGATGGGCCACGCGGGTGCGATTGTTTCAGCCGTTGGCGAGTCGGCCGAGGAGAAGGTGGACATCCTGCGCGATTGTGGGGTCACCGTCGTTGAACGACCGTCTGAGTTTGGCTCGACGATCCGTCAGGCCTTGTCTGCCTGTCCATGAGGCAGGATGCCCCTTGGCTGCGATTAGCGCTTAATGATCAGTTCTGTGATTGACGCGACTGCGCTAATTTGCTGGGTTGAGCTGCGGACTGTAGGCAAAGAGCCCAGGGGTGCCACCTGTATGCAGAAAAAGCGTTGATTGATTCTTGTGCGTGCCACGGACATGGTTCAGGCATGCAGCCATCGCTTTGCCGGTATAGACAGGATCAAGAAGCAAGCCCTCGCGTCGCGCGCATAGTTTAATTGCCGAGAGTGTCTGGTCGTTTAATTTTCCGTAACCCGGAGAGAAGGTCTCGTCCGTAATCTCGATATCACTTGAATCAACTGGATTTTCAATATCAAGCAGCCTCGAAATATCATGACATCGTTTTTCAATGCGGTTTATCTGTTGCTCACGACGACGTCTCACGCAGACCCCGGTAATCCGGATAGGCCATTTGAGAGATCGACACCCAAATAGCAGACCTGCGTGCGTGCTGCCGCTGCCGGAAGCGACGAAGATTTGATCAATTTCAAAATCAGATTTTTTCAATTGAGATTTCAATTCAATCGCAGCCTGAATGTATCCTAAAGCACCAAGTGGCGGATGCCCCATTGCGAGTGGAATGATATAGGGACGCTTCCCGGCTAAACGTAACTCATTTGCGATTGACTGGAGATTGGCATCGGCACCTGCTTCATCTTCGCCGTCAGGATAAGTATGTATGGTTGCACCCAGAATGTGATCCAAAAGCACATTTCCCGAGTCATGGTAGTTAGCGCCGGCGTCGCTTACGCGTTCTTCCAGTTGGATATGGCAGGCTAAGTCCAGTTTTGCAGCAGCTGCGGCCGCCATCCGGACAAAGTTTGACTGCACGGCCCCGGTGATCAAAATAGTATCCGCTTCTTGTTGAACTGCCTCGCCAAAATAGTATTCGAGTTGACGAGCTTTGTTTCCTCCCATGGCAAGACCGGTACAGTCGTCCCGCTTGACATAAAGATGGCCACCACCCAGCGCTTTACCGAGGTTATTGAGCTGTTCAATTGGTGTGGGAGTGTGCGCGAGAGAAACGCGTGGTAGCGCATCTAATTTTCCGAACACAGACATTAAGATAACTCGATCACATTGAGGGCTAGTTTAGGAATATATCGTCTCGAAGTCCTAAGGTCTCCTACCCGTCATGCCGTGAGTGAAGCGCCGCCGGCCCTTTCACGTTTTTCGATAAACGCATCAATCTCCTCACGCTTTGCTTCATCGAGGGGAGGGGGTATGAAATCACCCAGCGCTTTTCTGGCAATATGATTTGCTCGCTGGGTAGCGTCGATGGAACCCCTTTCGGTCCAAGTTTCAAAATTTGACCAGTCTGAGAGAAGCGGAGTGTAAAACGCAGTTTCGTATCGCTCGAGGGTGTGTTGTGTGCCAAAAAAATGTCCACCCGGATCGATCTCATCAAAGGCCGATACCGCCAGGGTATCTTGATCACAGACAACAGGCTGCATTAGGCTTGCAAACATCTGTAGCATTTCAATGTCGATTACAAATTTTTCCAAAGAGGCGGTCAGTCCACCTTCCAGCCAGCCAGCCCCGTGCAATAGGATGTTGCATCCTCCCATAATGGCGCCCCAGCAAGACATTTGTGACTCGTAGGCGGATTGGGCGTCCGGCGCATTGGATGCATTCACATTTGAGGTCCGGTAGGGTAATTGGTACCGTCGGGCAAGTTGTCCTGAGGCAAAGGCCGCTTTGACATACTCGGGTGTCCCAAAAGCGGGTGCCCCGGTTTTCATGTCGACGTTGCTGGTAAATCCGCCGTAGACCACGGGCGCGCCCGGCTGAACAATCTGTGCCAGTGCAATACCCGCGAGTGCCTCGGCATTTTGCTGTGCTAGAGCGCCCGGAATGGTGACCGGCGCCATGGCGCCTGCAAGCGTAAAAGGGGTAAGGATCATTGCTTGTTGTGCTTTTGCGAAGTCAATGATGCCTGCGCACATCAATTCGTCGAGCTGCAGTGGGGAATTAGCATTCACCACGGTATAACAGTGCACCCGCTTTGCAAAAGCTTGCTGATCAACGCCTTGAGCAATTCTTAGAATCTCCAGCGAATCTGCAACCGCTTCACGACCGCGTGAATAGATAAACGTAGGTTTATCAGTCAGCGTCACCACTGATCGTGTCATATGCAGATGACGTACGGGGATGGGTAAATCCTGCGGTTCGACCATCGGTGTCGTGAGGTGGATCACGTCGTAGTTTTGCGCCATACGTAATAGGTCGCAGAAGGTCTCGTGGGTGCCGGCACGCCGCCCATTCTCGAGATCAGAATAATGGGGTGGCCCGCCAACGGTTGCAAAAACCAAGTTGTTGTCTCCAACCTCGAACCATCTTTCAGGCGCTCGTCCATGCATTGTGAATGCTGAAGGCGCGTGGCGTATCGTTTCGAGCAGCATGTCGGAATCGAATTGCACCATCAGCGTGTCTTCGCTAGTTCGCGCCCCGGCTTTTCGATAGTAATTACGAGCCTCCGCACTTAACACTTTTATGCCTTTATCGCGGAGAAGATTGAGTGACGTTAGATGGATGGCTTCAAGTTCGTCTTCGCTAAATTGCGCAATCGGGGGATAAGGATTTTTGATGCGTAGCCATGACTTGCCCGGTTGATGGGTTGAGCGTGATGTGGTCCTGCCTGATCTTCTGCGTTCTCGGGTCATGGTTATTTATCTCTGAGTATGGACTGTCAGGCTAACAGCAGTTTTTACTGCCGCATTCGGACGCCTTTGGGATCCCAGACCGCCTCGGATAGTACCTGGGCATTACGCCGCTTCCCGACCACATCGATCATGAGTGGACCGTTTTTCTCGTCAAGTTCCAAATCCAATAAACCCATGGCAAGACTCTTGGCGGTGTGATGCCCATAACCACCGGACGTGACAAAGCCAACGCGTTTATCGTTTTGCCAGATAGGCTCATACCCGGACGCATCTGCATCGTCAGCATCAATCTCAAGTGTGACCAGTTGTTGAGAAGCGCTATCAATAGAGCGCTCTCTGGCCGCTGCTTCGTGACCGATAAAATCGTCTCGAGACCAATCAATCCAACGGTTCATGCCCGTCATTCCTGGGGTACGGTCCTGGGTAAATTCAGCACTCCAAACACCAAAGCTTTTTTCAAGACGTAGAGAATTCATCGCATAAAAGCCGAATTCTCTTATATTATGTTCGGCACCAGCTGCAAGCAGGAGATCCCGCAGCGCAATATGCTCAGCGGCGCTGCAGTTGATTTCATAGCCCAGTTCCCCGCAAACCGAAAGACGGGCAACTCGCGCCCGGATGAGTCCGACGTCAAGGGTGGCGCATCCCATAAAGGGTAAAGCGGCATCAATATCTTGATGCATCAGTGCCGAGAGCAGATCTCGGGATTTAGGTCCCGTAACACCAAAACCAACCATCGCATCGGAGAGATCACGAACTTCAACACCTGTTGCGCGGTAATCATGGAACCAGCGCATATGCCAGTTGCGAAGATAGTAAGAGCCCATAATCCACCAGGTTTGATCGCCCCAGTTCAACACGGTCAAGTCACCCTTGAGACGACCGCTCGGCGCGAGCATCGGAGCCAAGCGTGCTCTTCCAGGAGGCGGTAGGCGACCGGCGAGGACACGACCGAGCCATGCTTCTGCATTTGGACCCGTTACTTCATATCTCGAAAAACCGCTGATATCAAGCAGGCCCACGCGCTCACGGACAGCAGCACATTCCTCAGCAACCACATCGAATGCGTTTGAGCGTTTGAGCGTTGGTGTTTCTGAGAAGTTCGTCCCTGCAAACATGAGTGGTATTTCAAGACCCCAGCTGCAGCCCCACTGGGCACCTGCACGATCCATTGCAGACCATGCGGGTGATTTCTTGACGGGGCGACCGGCCGGAAGCTGCTCGTTGGGATAGGTCATCACGAATCGGCGAGAATAAAACTGCCCGGTTGTTTGGCGGATGTACTCACGATTTGAAGTGAATTCTCCATAACGCGCGATATCCATTGGCCAAGCATCAGCTTCCGTCTCGCCATGGATCATCCATTCAGCAAGGGTTTTTCCAACGCCTCCGCCTTGCAAGAAGCCCGCCATGACGCCGCAGGCAAGCCAATAGTTCGGGACGGCTGCCACGGGACCCACCAGTGGGTTGCCATCTGGTGAAAACGTAAATGCACCGTTCACCCAATTTTTGATGCCAACCTCTGTTAAAACTGGATAGCGGTTGAAGGCCATTTCCAGTTCATCAGAAATCCGGTCAATATCTTCCTGTATTAATTCAATTCCGTAGTCCCATGGTGCGCCGTCCATATTCCAGTGTTTGTGATTAACCTCGTAAATCCCCACCAAGATACCTTTTTGATATTGGCGCATATAGGTGAATCCCTCGAGGTCTACGGTCATCGGGAGTTCAGTCTGGAGGGCGGCGACTTCAGGGATGGTCTCTGTTAGTAAATAATGATGCTCAAGGGGTGAGAGCGGGAGATCGAGACCGACCATGCGACCAACCTGTTTGGCCCACAATCCACCGGCGTTGACGACGTGTTCAGCATGGAATTCACCCTGATCAGTAATGACATCCCAGCTGCCGTCGTTTCGTTGGCGCAGTTCCTCTACTTTTGTATGTTCAATGACCGTTGCACCTCGTTTCTTTGCAGCGCCGGCGTAGGCATGCACCGTCCCGGTGGTATCCACATATCCTTCGCGGTCACACCAAAGACCACCGAGTACCCCGCTGATATCCATGATGGGACATTTGTCTTTAATGTCTTGCGGTGTCATTAAGTGGCAGTCTTCGATCCCAATGGTTTGAAATATTCGATAAGCTGACTGCAACCATTCCCAGCGGGCAGGCGCCGATGCAACCGTGATTCCACCGGTCATGCTGAGTCCAATATCTTGACCCGATTCGGTTTGAATCTCCGAGAGCAAATCGATGGTATAGGCCTGAAGGGAGGCCATATTGGGGTCTGCGTTAAGCGCATGGATGCCGCCGGCCGCATGCCAGGAAGAACCTGCCGTCAACACTGATCTTTCTAATAAGCAGACGTCGTTCCATCCCAGTTTTGCCAGATGGTAGAGGACAGAACTCCCCACGACTCCACCGCCGATCACAATCACCCGATAGGTATTACCCATTTTTGTTTTTACCTCGCCGAGAATTTAATTTTCTGGAACCCGCTAATTCGCCTGGATAGCGGCAATTTCAGCATCCATCGTTTCGATGACTTTCGCTAACGCTGATTTCTCCGAATCTTCTAGAGGGGCTAGCGGGCTTCTGGGGGGTCCGGCAGGCATCCCGCGCAGAGCGGTTGCGTGTTTGATGCATTGACCGAATTTCCCACCTTGTTCGAGAAGTGACATCAGCGGAAGCATGGCCGCCATTATTTTCCTGCCGAGTTCAAAATCTTGATTGACGACGCAAGCCTCATAAAGCGCGATATGAGCCTCCGGCGCAAAGTTCCCACCTGCACATACCCAGCTTCTCGCCCCCCAGACGAAAAATTCAAGCGCCTGATCATCAGCGCCACAGGAGAGCTGAATTTGTGGAAAATTATTTGCGAGCAAATGGAGCCGATTGATATCACCCGAGCTTTCCTTGATCGCACAAAAATTTTTGGACGCACTCACAAGATTTAAATACGCTTCGTCCATCCCGACGCCCGTCCGCCCCGGATAGTTGTAAAGCATGATCGGCAACTGAGCCGCGCGGTCAATGGCGAGGGCGTGGGCTGCGTTTTCCACTTCCGTGGGCAAGACGTAAGGGGGCGAATTAACGAGAAGCGCATCGACACCAATCTGCGCTGCCGTTTGTGCTAGCTCAATGGAGTCCTCAGTCCTGATCGCGCCAACACCCGCCATCAATGTCGCTCGACCGTTGATTACTCGGTGGGCGATCTGCAATAGGTGAACGCGCTCTTCGAGCGTTTGGGCGTAGTATTCGCCAGTCGTGCCACCCACCACAATGCCATGAGAACCAGAGTCGACTAGAAATTCAATGACCTGAGCAAAGCCTTCTTCGTTGATTGAGCCATCGTCATGAAACGGCGTAATGATAGGGGTGTAGATGCCTTCAAACTGCATGTTGAAACTCCTTGGTTTTAATTAAATTCCGCTACTGCCTCGAGCGCATCAACAATGGGCTCAACCCCAAGACCTGATGCGTTTGATACCACCATGGCGCCATCCTGAACCGATGGCGCGCCCGTCGCAATTTGAGTTGTTGAGTATTCATGGAACGCTGAGGACTGAAATTGAAATTCAGGGGGTGTGGAGTGGGCCAGGTGTGCGATTGCGGCAGTCGTAATTTCTCCACCCCAACTGTCCTCCACGTTCATTGGAAGTCCCAATGAAACGCATAAGTCGCGTACTTGTCGTGCTCGGGTGATTCCCCCAAATCGACTAATCTTTAAATTAATCATATCCATTGCATGATCATGCTGCGCCTGCAATAAAGCACTGATGCTATCCATGCACTCATCCAGCACAAAGGGCAGGTCTGTGTGCTGTCTGACCGCGAGACATTCGTGATAGGAAAGACAGGGTTGCTCGAATGTGACTCGAATACCGGTTTGTTTCCCAATATCAGCAATTGCGTGGGCAACCTGCAGGGCCTCATGCTGTTTCCACCCGGTGTTGGCGTCTGCGTTTAGTACTTCGCCGGCTTCCATTTTCTCGGCCACTCGATGGATGCGAATAATATCGGTCGAAGGATCTTCACCAACCTTGACTTGAAACTGGCGAAAGCCCTGATTGCGATATTCGGGAATCCGTTCGGCCATTGCGTTGGGGTCAGCTCGAGAGACAACTTTATAAAGTGTCACTTTTTCTTGAAGCTTTCCGCCCAGTAAAACGTAGACAGGCAAGTCAGCAACTTTGCCCAAAATATCCCAGCAGGCCATATCAATCGCTGACTTTACGTAGGGATGCCCTTTCAATTGCGCATCCATTAAGCTGTTAATTCGATCCAGTTGCGTGGGATCTTCATTGATCAGATGGGGTGCAAGTTGGGCGATGCCCGCGCGAACGCCGTGGGCGTAAGCGGGTAGATAAGTAGGGCCAAGCGGGCAGCATTCACCAACCCCTGTGAGCCCCTCATCGGTATCCACTAGGACGACCGTTGTGTCAAAGCCGGCATGCGATTGGGTTGACCAGCTGTAGCTCCCCTCGATCATTGGAAGATCTGCTCGGAAAACACGTATTCGGCTTATTTTCATAAAGACGGACCTGTTGAGATCGCTAATTCGGAAGCATTAAGTCTATAAGTCCTTAGTGTTAAGGTCTTATTCGATTGCGTCGTTAGAGTCGTTGTCACAGGTTATCTTCTCAAAACCACGGTAAATTTGATAAGTCATGTCGGATTCTCATCAAAAACTGTCGCCCATTGCACTTCTAGCCGTATTATCGGTCGCGCAATTGCTGGCGATGTCCAGTTTTGCAAATTTTGCAGTTCTGCTAAATGAGTTCACCACCGAGTGGTCGCTGAGTAGCACCGAAGCAGGCTGGATCGGGGGCATTTACTTCGCCGGTTATGTCGCTGCGGTTCCTTTTTTAGTGGGACTGACCGATGTCCTTGATGCGCGTCGAATATATCTATTTGGATTGTGCTGCGGGATTTTAGGCTCAGTCGGTTATGCCCTTTTCGCGGATGGATTTTTCAGCGCAATGGTTTTTCGATTCCTGGCCGGAATTTCCCTCGCGGGCACTTACATGCCGGGCCTGCAGATCCTGAACGACCGACTTAATGAAGTTGACCGGCAAAAGGTTTTACCGTGGTACCTGAGTGCATTCAGTATTGGTACGGCGGGGTCGTATTTCCTCACCGGCGTTGCAAGCGCAGTAATGCCATGGCGCTATGTTTTTTTGTTAGCCGGCGTGTGTCAGCTGGGGTGCGTTGTTCTTGTTTATTTCGCAATACCCGGAAAACGGCCGAAGTGGCTCAATCCGTTGGATCGTCATCCTCTGGATTTCCGGCCTGTTTTAAGGAATCGAACTGCGCTTGCCTATATATGGGGATATACCGGGCATTCGTATGAACTGTTTGCCTATCGAGCCTGGATCGTGGCTTTTTTGATTTTTGCTGCAAGTGCGTCAGGGGCAACAATGAGTCGTGAAGCGGTGGCTGGTTTCGCTGCGCTATTCAGTCTTTTAGGCGCACCTGCCAGTGTGTTGGGGGCTCATTTGTGTTTAAAGAGAGATCGCGGGAAAACAATATCTGTTGTAATGATGCTTTCGGTAATTGTTGGCACGATACTTGGTTTTATTGGCGCACTTCCCTTTGTTGTGGTGCTTGTTGTTGCCGGACTTTATTCTGTCTTTATCATGAGTGATTCGGCAGCGCTCACGAGTGGCGTCGTCGCAGCGGCGCGAGAAGGAGAGCGGGGCGCGACGTTAGCCACTCATTCGGTAATGGGTTTTTCCGGCGGTTTTTTAGGACCGCTTGTGGTGGGACTGGTGCTGGATGTCGGCGCAGGTCCTCAGTCTATTCAAGGGTGGACTTTTGCGTTCGCTGCGACTGCGGCGGGTTCGCTGTTTGCTCTAACGGGATTTCGTTACCTGTTGCGTCGCTAGAGTAATTAACGCATGACAAAAAAATGCTTTGATGTTGCAGTGATTGGCGGTGGACTTCTCGGGTCATCTTTGGCTTATGGTTTCAGTCAGGCAGGTTTGAGCGCAGCTTTAATCGATGAGGGGGATAACGCAATTCGAACGGCTCGCGGCAACTTTGGCTTGGTTTGGGTTCAGGGTAAGGGCGAAGGCATGCGTGAATATGCGCGGTGGTCGCGCAAGTCGGCAGATGGCTGGTCGAACTTTAGTGATCAGCTTTCAGAGGTCACGGGCCAAGATCTGGGTTATCACCAGTCTGGCGGATTTAATATTTCGCTGGATGAGGCGGAACTGGAGGAGTATCTCCGCGTGCTAGAAAGTTTGAAAGCTGATGCGGGCGAAGAAGGATATGAGTATGAGCTCGTACAAGGGCGAACCTTGGCCAAGTATCTTCCTGGGATCGGAGAGGGTGTTGCAGGCGCCACGTATTGCCCCCACGATGGCCATGTTAATCCTTTGTATCTATTGCGGGCTTTGCAGGAGGGTTTCAGTAAGCTCGGCGGGTGTTATATGCCTTTATCCAGTATTGATCAAATTCAGCCGCTGCAATCCAGTGGATTTGAACTCCTCGTTGAGGGGCGGCAAGTTGCAAGTTGCGAGCGCTTAGTTATTGCCGCAGGACATGGATCTGTCGGTCTGGGCCAACAGGTGGGCATCAGCATCCCGATTTATCCTGAGCAGGGACAAATCATTGTGACGGAGCGCAGTACCGATCAACTTGCTTACCCAACTAACATGATCCGTCAAACGGACGAGGGTACCTTTATGCTGGGTGCATCAGCGCGAGACGTGGGCTTTAATTCGGAAACGACGACCGATACCCTGCAAGATATTGTGCGTCGTTGCGCGAGCGCTTTCCCAAATCTCCGAAACCTGCGCATCCAGCGTAACTGGGCGGCGCTGCGGATCATGACGCCGGACGGTTTCCCGGTTTATAGCCAGTCTGAGGAATTCCCCGGTGTGTTTGCTTTCTCCTGTCATAGTGGTGTCACGCTTGCTGCCGTTCATGTCGAGGATGTGTGCCGCTGGGTTGTTGACGGCAGGATACCGATTGATTATCGATGTTTTGGACCGGAGCGTTTTGATGTTTCGACTGCGAACGCATTCGACTGATCCGGTAACCTTCAGTTTTGAAGGCCGCCGACTCACCGCGAGCCGTGGCGATACGATAGCGGCGGCGTTGTTAGGCTCAGGTGTATTTATATTTCGGAACTCACCGGTGAGTAGTTCACCACGGGCGCCATTTTGCATGATTGGTAATTGTTATGAATGCTTCGTACGGGTTGAGGCGATGGGTGTCGTGCAGGCCTGTCTCACCGAAATTACCGAAGGGATGAAAATTTCAAAGGTCTCCAATTTAATTGATGAGTCCGAGACGGGCATTAAAGAGAGCTCGAAAAGATGATCACGCAACGCCCAATGTGTGATGTTGCGGTGATCGGCGCAGGACCCGCCGGCTTGACAGCCGCTAGCGAGTTAGCTGAAAGCGGAAGAGATGTCGTTGTTCTCGATGAGCAGGGCGCACCGGGCGGACAAATTTATAAAGGAGTCGAAAAAGTAGTTGCAGATCGACCTCAAGATATCGGACTTCTCGGAAAAGAATATGTAGCGGGCAAGGCGCTCACACGTCGGTTTCGCCAAAGCGGGGCTCAGTATCACCCCGGTGTTTCAGTCTGGCAGATCACATCGGATCAGGAACCCGAGCTCGCGCTTGGCCTTCTTCAGAATGGGTCAGCGCAGATGCTCCATCCAAAACACGTCATTTTGGCAACGGGTGCAATGGAGCGACCGACACCGTTTAAAGGATGGACATTGCCTGGCGTGATGACGGTGGGTGCCGCACAAACCCTTTTGAAGTCCTCTCGTCTTTTGCCGGAAGATGATGTTGTTCTCGTTGGCACTGGACCCTTGCTTTATTTGTACGCAGCGCAACTGGCAAGTTTTGGGATTCGGCCGCAGGCCATCTTGGATACCCGTCCCTCAATGTCCTGGCGCGCAGCCCGACTGGGGCTCAGTGCTTTGACCGCTTGTCCCAAAACAATGCTAGCGGGCATGAAGTGGTTGTGGAATGCAAGAGTCAGAGTGAATATGGTGCGAGGCGTGCATTCGCTAAAGGCACAGGGTGAGGATCATTTGTCTTCCGTCAGTTATGAAACGCGAGGACGTCGCCACGAGCTATCCACATCACTGTTGTTGACGCATGACGGGGTTATTCCTAATACCTGGCTCTCGATGTCAGCTGGCATTCGGCATCACTTTGATTCGGCACAATCCTGTTGGGTGCCGGATATTCACGGAGCGGGTAGCACCAGTCGCGACTGTATATCGATAATTGGCGATGGCGCACGAATCGGTGGCGCGGCCGTGGCTGCACTGCAAGGAGAAAGGGTGGCATACGAGGTTGAGGCCTATCTCAGAACGCAACATCGTGCCATGGTGACAACGGAATCGCGTGCGTTACGGCGGCAGCGCCAGTTGCGCCGTTTTCTCGATTGCGCCTTTCCGCCTACCGCCGATTTTCAACTACCGGCGGATGAGACCATTGTCTGTCGTTGCGAGGAAGTTAGTGCGGGAGAAATTCGGCAGGTCGCGGCCCGCGGTTGTATGGGCCCGAATCAAGGCAAGGCATTCACCCGTTGCGGAATGGGTCCTTGCATGGGGCGTAAGTGCGCTTTGACGGTAAGTCAGGTAATGGCTGATGCGCGGGGCGTATCGGTCGGTGAGATCGGCCATTATCGAATCCGATCCCCCATTCGGCCGATTACGGTGGGCCAATTAGCCGATATGGCATTGGTTTCAGGCGAAGATTAAAACGTGTCTTGAGTTCAGATCGCTACTGAATTCCGGCATAATTTAGTAGGGACTGATTCTCTTTCTTTCCAAATTGTTAAGCGCGATTGGCATATCGATATCTGCAGTCAATTCAATTTAATCGTTTATGTACGATAAAAATGTTTCATTTTTGGCATTAATAGAAAGAATCAATCAAGTAATCTACCTAAAGAACTTTACAAATCAATTGAGGTGGGGTGAACTGGGTACTCGCTATAGGTACAACCGTTACCCCATTTGGGTTGCGCGGGCGTAGCGAACGAAATAGAAAAAGGAATTAACAAAACGGGAGGAGTTATGCGTAAGTTTAAAAAGCCCATTTTAGCTGCCGGAGTTGGTGTGTCCATGCTGGCCGCGGGCGCGATCCAGCCTGCAATGGCAGAAGTGGGATTTGGTAAGCCGGGTGAAGCAATCGATCTGGTTGTCGGTTATCAGCCGTACTACACAGAGTCATGGTCTGGCGTTGTCATTAATGGACAGCAGTCGTGGAAGAAGTATCTCCCGGCAGGATCAGACGTCAAATTCGAAATCGGTCTGCAGGGATCGGTTATCGTTGGAAAGATGCTTGGTGAAAAAAATCATCTGGGCTACATGGGTGATATGCCCGCAATCGTATCAACGACCAAACAAGATAAAGTCGACATTCGTATGATTGCTGTCCTGGGTACTTCTCGCCAGCAATGTAATGTTTTCTTGGTTAAGAACGATGCGCCTGAGTTTGCAAATGGCATGGAAGCGGTAAAGTGGATGGACGGCAAGCTGGTAGCCGCACCGCATGGCGCATGTACCGACCGTTTTGCACGTTGGGCATTTGAGCAAGCAGGCGTGACCCCTGCTAAGTATCTCAATATGAACATTGAGGTGATTACCTCAAGCTTTAAAAACAACAAGCTTGACGCGGCGGTTATTTGGGAGCCAACAGCTTCAAAAATCCAACTTTCCGGACTCGCAAGACGTGCGGCATCGGGTGAGAGCTTTGATGGGGTTGAAGGTGGAGACGCTGGGTTTTTAGCGATGCTGTATGAAATTATTCGAGATCGCCCTGACGTGCACCGTGGCTGGCTAGAAGCTGAGCTTGATGCGCAGTTGTTCATGAAAGATCTGGGCAATGCGACTGCAATTTCTCAGATGGCGGATGATCAGACAGAGGGCATGGATCGTCGCGTGTTATGGGCGTCACTGTACGGCCAGAATCCAGCGTCGATTGGAGGCGGTGAAGAAAAATTAACGCTTCGTTTTGTTTTTGATGACACCGCTAGACAGCTGGTTTCCGCAGCTACCAAGTTCCTTCATGGTCGAAAAGTGGTGCCAAGCGCGACTTTGCGTCCTGAGGCGATGATGGATGCCGTTGCGCAAGAAGTGCTCGATTCACGTGGTCTGAGCGCCCCGATCGGTTTTGTGGGTGAGCAGCCAGATTCTGCGTATCAGTAAAAGCTAGGCCTATCCGGCTAGTGGTTTGAATCGGATAGCGGGCGAGGCAACCTCGCCCGCTATCAGTTTCGCAAAGCGGTACCTCTGTCCAGCGTACGTTTGGACAACAAACCAAAATTTATCGACAGTTTGCTGTCCAATGGGATGCAATCAAATCCCGATTCGGAATGGCAGAGTCAACTGAAGGAAGAGGGGTAAATGAGTAATCAGAGCGTAGGCGGTGTAGCACCTTCGGGTTTTAGGTTGATGTTGCTGAGATCGGCGCGGGCACTTCGTACGCCTATGCCGTATCTTGCTTTTATTGGTATTGGTTTATGGCTCGGGATTTATTTTTTATTTAATGAATATTGGAAACTCTTTCCGTTTTATAAGATTCCAGGCCCGGTCGAAGTAGTAACCGAGTGGGTCAGTAGAGATCCAATCTGGGGTACTTCATTATTTACCGAAGATTACTATCGAAATATCTGGGTCAGCTGCAGGCGAATCGGCATTGCATTCGCGTTAGCAACAGGGCTCGGCGTTCCGTTAGGGCTTTTCATGGGATGGTCCCAAAAGTTTAAAGACTACACTTTTCCGGTGCTTGAAACCCTACGACCGATTCCAATTTTGGCTTGGGTTCCACTTGCAATCGTGATGTTTGCCGGTTTCGAGACACCTATTATTTACCTCGCGACGCTCGCATCTTTTTTTGTAACAGCACTAAACACGATGCTCGGGGTCGAATCGATTGACGAGTCGTATTTCAGGGCCGCAGGTTGTTTGGGTTCAAAGAAACACCACGTATTTTTCCATGTTGTCGTGCCCGGCGCGTTGCCATTTATTTTTACGGGACTACAAATTAGCATCGGCGTCGCATGGTTCTCTTTAGTGGCGGCAGAGATGATTTCGGGTGACTATGGTCTGGGATATATGATCATGGATTCCTATATGGTTAACAAATACACAACGATGGTGATGGCGATGCTGACATTGGGTTTTGTAGGGTGGACGACCTCAGCGATGGTGAGAGTCGCGGGTAACCGAATGATGCAATACCGACAAAAAGCCCTCGGCCAGGGAGGTGTGTAATGACCGCAAACCCAAATAGTCATTCAGGCAATTCTCGAGGTGCGATTAGTATCCGCAATGTCAGTAAGGTTTATGATCCGGGCGGCGTGAATGTGCGAGCGGTCGATGATTGTTCGTTAGAGATAGCGGGCGGCGAAGTTTGTATGATTGTAGGACCGTCTGGATGCGGCAAAACCACGTTGCTAAACGCAATCGCCGGGTTTCATTCAATTTCGGAAGGTCAAATTGATCTTGACGGCGAAATGCTTTGCGGCCCTTCCAAGCCCTTGGCAGACCAGGGCGCAGACCGGGTCGTTGTTTTTCAGAACGGCGCACTATTTCCCTGGAAAACGCTCGCGGAAAATGTGGCCTACGGGCCCGTTGTTCAAGGCGTTATGAATAAAAATGAGGCTCGCGAAAAATCGATCCACATGCTGGACGAGGCGGGACTGTCGGGAGTTGCAGATAAATATCCGGGTGAAGTGTCCTCCGGGATGGCGCGCCGCGCAGAAATTGTGCGGGCACTTATTAATGATCCCAAAGTACTCCTGTTGGACGAGCCTTATCGAGCAATGGACGCTTTAACTAAATCCATAATGCATGAATCGCTTCTCGAGGTATACGATCGGACCAAGGTCACCATCTTTTTTATAACGCATGACCTCGAAGAAGCGATCTTCCTCGGCGACCGCGTCATCGTTATGACGACCCGACCCGCCAAAACAAAGAAGATCGTGGATGTGAAGATTTCTCGCCCACGCGACTATCGGCTTTTGTCATCAGAAGAATTCCGGGTTCTGGTTGAAGAAACGAAAGAGGCAGTTCATGAAGAGGCTGTTAAGGCATTTGAAGCCGGCGAGCGCGAACTGGCTTAAGCCCTTAACGAACGATAATCGAATACCGATAACAGAGATTTTAGAATGGTAGATAAGAAAGCAAAAACGCCAGCATTGGTCCGGTTGTTCCGAGACCAGACGTTTAGACGTGGGGTCATCGCAATTCTCGCGTTCGTGGTCTTGTGGGAGATAGGATCGCAATTTAAATCTTGGTTTGGAGTGATGGTTCCGTTTATCGGGAAAATCGCCCCCCCGACAGCGGTTGCGGTTAGCTGGGTGGAGGTGGGCCAATGGCCGGGTTATTGGCAGAGTTGGTACCTGAGTACAGGCCGAGTTTTCCTTGGGTTCACGGTTGCGATGATTATTGGCATACCATTTGGTCTGGCGATGGCGGTGAATAAGTACTTCAGAGGGATGTTTTTTCCGCCCTTTGAGATTCTTCGACCGATTCCGCCTCTCGCGTGGGTTCCGGCTTCAATCATATTTTGGCCGACAACCGAACTGTCGATCATGTTTGTGACCTTCCTGGGCGCTTTTTACACGATCGTGATCAATGTGCTGGGAGGCGCTCGTTCGATCGATATCCAATACCTGCGAGCGGCGCAGTCGATGGGCGCAACTCAATGGGATCTTTTCAGAAAAATAATCTTGCCGGGAACCCTGCCCTCGATTTTTATTGGGGCAGCGGTGGGTATGGGGATTACCTGGGAAGTGGTACTCGCCGGTGAGATGATTTCGGGCGGTGGCCAGCAAGGCGGCGGCGGACTTGGATTCTTTATCTGGAGCTCGTACATGGGCGGTGTGATGGATCAAGTCGTCGTGGGCATGATCAGTATCGGACTTGCCGGATATATCTCGAGCAGCCTGATCCGCTATATTGGTCATTTGTCTATGCCATGGAGACGCATGTTTTAGATGCTAGACCAATCCACTGAATATAAAAGTTGAGAAGATAAATGACAGATGCATCTGACAATATGATGGAAGTTAAGAATGTCACCAAGACTTTTGGTGATGAGTGGGAACAAGAGACGGTTGTTGAAAATCTTAGTTTTTCGGTCAAAAGGAATCAGTTGACTGCAATTGTGGGTCCATCAGGTTGTGGTAAATCGACAGTCGTTAATCTGTTGGCAGGATTTGAGCGTCCCGATGAAGGTCAGATCCTGCTTAACGGAAAACCTGTTACGGGGCCGAGCAAGAGCGCGCTGGTTGTTTTCCAAGAAACTGCGCTCATGCCGTGGTTGACGACTTACCAGAATGTGACTTTTGGGCCTAAGTTGAGGGGCGACATGGCGCCAGACGCGCTAAAGGCTGCAGCGGACAAGATCATTGATACGGTGGGGCTCCGGGAATTCCGGGACAAGTATCCTTTGCAGTTATCGGGCGGCATGCAGCGACGAGCAGAGCTCGCAAGAGCGCTGATTAATCAGCCGCTCGTGATGATCATGGATGAGCCGTTTCGCGGACTGGATGCCATGACGCGCCAGTTGATGCAGGAGTTTTATCTGCGATTGTGTGAGCAGGAATCGAGGACCAACGTGTTCGTCACATCAGAATTGGAAGAGGCGATTATTCTTGCAGATTCCCTGATTATTTTATCCAACCGACCGACTTCTGTGCGGGAATTTATGCAGGTAGACCTGCAGAGACCTCGCAACCTGGAAATGTTGAGTTCACCGGAGGCGTACGAGTACAAGCGACACGCGATGGAAATTCTGCATGAGGAGGCGCTCAAGAGTTTCAAAGGCGGGGCCGGCAACTCAGATTTTCTCGAGGCTTATTCGCGGCAAGGCTAACAGCGGGGCTGATTTTCTAGCTTGTCGGAATGGATCCGCTCGAATTCCTGCTCAGTCGCCACACGATCATTGCTGGCGCGGTTTTGGGTGCGTTAATTGCATCTTTAGGGCCCGTTTTACTGAGAAAATTGGGAATCGGCGGTAAATCAGCAGGGAAAGTAATCGCGCGGATTGGGTATGGGGTGTCATGGCTGAGTGTCGCTCTTTTTATCGCATCAGGTTTCTTCTACAACTTTGAATAATTTTTGTATTTACGCGTATAGACTCAACCTTTGAGTTTTTCGAGGAGCCGCTCGTGCTTCAGTTAACCAACGTTTCAAAGGCCTTTGGCAAACTACAGGCAGTCGACAGACTGTCTATTAGTTTTGCTTCAAACGAGGTCGTCGGGCTCCTCGGTTCAAACGGTGCTGGTAAAAGTACGACGATGCGAATGGTCTCGGGTTTCATGATGCCTGACGATGGCCAGATCACCCTCTGCGGTTACGATGTGGCCAAGCAGAGTCAAATAGCGCAATCGGTTCTCGGTTATTTGCCAGAGGCGCCAAATGGTTTTGGTCACCTTAAAGTGATTGAGTTTTTGCACTTTTGCGGTCAGGCGCGCGGTTTTTTTGGAGAGAAATTGCTTCACGCGGTGGATCACGTGAGCCAGAGTCTTGATCTTTTTTCAGTCTTACGGCGGCCTCTTAACCAGTTATCGAAGGGCTGGCGACAGCGGGCTTGGGTGGCCCAGGCCATTATTCATGAGCCACGTATTCTGGTCCTTGACGAGCCAACTGATGGGCTAGATCCAAATCAAAAAGATTTGGTTCGGGAACTGGTTAAGGATTTAAAAAAAGATCGAACCATTATTTTATCAACCCATATTCTGGAAGAGGCCGAAGAATTATGTGACCGGGTGGTAATTTTAAACAAAGGGAGGTGTGTCGAAGATGCGCCACTTTCGGCGTTGGTTGATGGTCAGGGACGTCTCTCTACCCGTTTTCGAGAGCTGACGCACGGGCATGATTCTAGGTTAAGCCTCAGCCGTCGATGAGCGCGTTTTTATGAATGACAATCTATCTGTTAAAGGAACAGGATTCGCGGCAATATTCCGCCATGAGTTGAGAGTGCTTTTTTTTGCACCCTTGACCTATCTTTTCCAGGGTGCGTTTCTTCTAGCGCTTGGCGCCAGTATCTTCCTGATCGCGAGTTTTTATTCAACGGACGAGGCAACGGTAAGATTGTTGGTTGTTTTCTTGCCCTGGGTTTCACTTGTTCTGATACCCGCGCTGGCAATGTCGGCATGGTCCGATGGACACTCAAATCGTGAGCTGGAGTTAATCTTTGCACTTCCGATCAAGCCTATTAGTGTCGTGTTGGGGAAGTTTGCAGCTGGATATTCGCTTCTCCTATTAACACTGGTTATGACATTTCCTTTTTATCTGACGGTCGCTTATTTAGGAGATCCTGACCCGGGTGTTGTTTTTTCGAGCTATCTGGGCTGCGCGCTTTTCTTGGGCACTTGTTTTGCGGTAGCGTTATTAGCCGCCGCTTTTCTTCGAGAGCCTGTCGGGGCATTTATTGCCGGTATCGCCACTTTATTTGTATTAACCTTGTTCGGATGGGACGTGTTTGGACGGTTCCTGGGATCGTTTGTGCCGCAGGCGATATGGGAGGCGATGACCCTCTATAGTCCGGTGACATGGCTCAATGTGATTGGAGAGGGA
>JADHSN010000132.1 GCA_016776875.1 Gammaproteobacteria bacterium
CACGGCTTGACTCGAACGAGCGGACTTGCCGTTTGGAGGTTGCGTGAAGATTCCTAATTCTAACGTGTCAGATACTCAAAAAAAACACTAATCTTCGAATTTGAGAAATTTCTCGTTCGAGATGACCAAAGGTCGAGAAAAGACTAAAATCACTACCGAGGATAAATCACTCTGAATTATCAATTCAATAAACCCTCCAAGCGCTTGAAGCTAATCGTGTCGTTTGCCGATCAGGTAACGATACCGAACGCATCTCTGGCCAAATCCTCAACTTCTAACGTATTCAAGTCCCAACGCGCCTTATTGATCTCGGTAATCGCACATCTGGTGATTATCTTCGGCGTTGGATTCGCGCTCACATTTTCGGTCTCGACCCCTCCAATGACGGCTATCGAAGTCATCATTTCCCCGCAAACACCGGTTAAAACGTCTTTTGATCTTTTCTCCTCGATATCGGACGTCAGTTCGCCAACCGTCGAGACGCGATCAGAGAATCCTCAAATTACGCAATACCGAACCCAAATTGCTGAAATCGAAGCAGACGTATCCCGGATCTCAAGAGAGCGCTTCATCACGTCCCATCAAACCCCCGATGACCTTGGGGAATGGATGGCGAGATGGCGTCAGGCCGTCGAGGGACTTGGCCAGAGCCAAATTCATCGCAATGGGTCAGCCCATATGACAGGCGATGTTCTTTTGATGGTCTCGGTTGGAGCCAGTGGCGCTGTTCGGGACACACAAATCTTAGCGTCTTCTGGCAACAAACAGCTCGACCAATTTGCGCGGAGCATTGCCCTGAGTGCAGCCCCCTATGATCCACTCCCTGAAACCGTCCAGTCTGCCACTGACATCCTGCATATCACGCGAACATGGCGTTTTGAGCCCAGCGGCGCGATTCTAACGGGGGAGTGATGCAAGAAACATCAGACTTTCCATCACTCGCTAATCACTTTCTCGTCGCGATGCCAAAACTTCAGGACCCAAATTTCGAAAAAACAGTGACCCTCATTTGTGAGCACAACAAAGAAGGCGCGATTGGAATCATTATTAATCGTCCGATGGAAACCCTAAAGCTGAGTGATATTCTGAGCGAACTCGAGATCAAAAAAGACCGGGGCCGTCTTATCTCAGATGATCACGTCTACATTGGCGGGCCTGTTCATCACCAGCTGGGTCTTGTCCTTCATGCAGGAACAGGCGACTGGGACTCAACCCTTCGGATAGGGCCTGACCTCGGCCTCACATCGTCTCGGGATGTCCTTGAGTCGATGGCGACGGGCGATGGCCCCAGTCGCGCGCTACTCAGTCTCGGTTATGCAGGTTGGGCGCCCTGTCAGCTTGAATCCGAAATTCACCAGAACTCCTGGCTGACAGTTAAGGCAGACCCCGAAATTATCTTTTCGATCCCAGTCGACACGCGATGGCAAAAAGCAATCGAGTCGATGGGCCTCAATCCCGCACGTCTATCGTCACAGATGGGTCACGCATGAGCCGAACATTTATCGCATTTGACTTTGGAACGAAACGCATCGGAGTCGCTACCGGGCAAGATGTAACCGGCACCGCCCAGGCGATTGGAACCGTTAGCAATTCCGGAAAAGAGGGTCCTTGGACTGAAATTAAGGCATTAATCGATGAATGGCGACCTGATGGCCTAGTCGTCGGAATCCCATTCACCTCAATCGACAGCGAAACAGAGCTGGCTCGTGCCGCCAGAAATTTTGCCGCTAAGCTAAATACGCGATATCACCTTCCGGTAGACTTCATTGATGAATCGCTAACTTCAATTGCAGCAGAACAGTTAATCTCTTCGGCAACTGTTCCGGGCAAGCGCTTCACTAAAAAACGTGAAACACTTAGAGATCAAATAGCAGCTGAATTAATCCTTCAAACTTACCTAAACCACCAACTAAATTGCGCTGATGCCAATCGAGATTAAGAATTCTTCTTCGCAACCCCTGCAAATTGATTCAGCAGGTCGTCTGCTTCATTTCTTAGCGATTGAGGGTCTTGATCGACAACGCCTTTTACAACTTCTCGATAGTGCAGCACAATTTATTTCATCAGACACAAATGTCAGAAAAAGCCAGGGCTCGCTTCTAGCAGGGCATACCGTCGTCAACCTATTTTTTGAGGACAGCACCCGTACACGCACGACTTTTGAAATAGCGGGTAAACGCTTAGGCGCTTCTGTTATCAATCTCAATACATCGCGACTTTCAACCCGCAAAGGCGAAACAGTTTTAGACACCGTTCGCACGTTGGAAGCGATGGATGCTGACATCTTTGTCGTAAGGGATAATTCAAGCGGGACCGCTCACCTCATCGCGCGCCATGTGCCGCCACACGTTCATATTATTAATGCAGGTGATGGGCGCCATGCGCATCCCACTCAGGCCATGTTGGATATGTTCACGATTAGGGCGCATAAAGGAGATATATCGAAACTCCGATTTGCGATTGTCGGGGATATCCTCCACTCGAGAGTCGCACGATCACAAATTGCCGCCCTACAAATTCTCGGCGCCAAGGAAATACGGGTCGTCGCACCTGCCACCTTGCTGCCAACCGAGATCGAGAAACTTGGTGTCACTGCGCTCACCGATATTGATAAAGGCCTTGAGGGTGTCGATGTCATCATGATGCTTCGGTTACAACTTGAGCGGATGGAAGGCCAGCTGATTCCAAGTAGTCAAGAATACTTTCGGTGTTATGGCCTAAATCAGGATCGGCTCAACCATGCTGCACCTGATGCGGTCGTCATGCATCCTGGCCCGATGAATCGCGGACTCGAAATTGCTTCTGATGTTGCCGATAGCGACCGGTCGCTCGTACTGTCCCAGGTCACCAATGGCATTGCCGTACGAATGGCCATCATGGCTGAGCTGGCGGGCATGAACAAAGAATAACCCTCATGAAAGTAAAAATTAAAAACGGTCGAGTCATTGATCCTGCTTCAGGCGAGGACCAGATTCGAGATTTATTTATCGCTGATGGCGCGATTGTTGATCCACATAAAGCCGGTCACGAGTTCTCGGCCGATTCGGAGATCGATGCGACCGATCAAATTGTCTGTCCCGGACTTATTGATCTTCAGGCTCGTCTAAGAGAGCCTGGGGAAGAACACAAAGCAAGCATGCAGAGTGAACTGGCGGCTGCGATTAAAGGCGGAATAACCAGTGTCTGTGTGCCGCCCGACACCAATCCAATCATAGACACACCGGCGATGGTACACATGATTCGTCAACGGGGTCGCCGACTGGAAAAAGCACGGGTGTATCCAATGGGCGCACTCACGACCGGACTTCGCGGTGAAACGCTCACAGATATGGCCACCTTAAAGGAAGCCGGATGCACGGTGCTCGGCAATGGCGACAATATTATTGAAAACACGCTTGTGATGCGGCGCGCTATGCAGTATGCCAGCACTTTTAATCTCAGCGTCTTTCTCACTCCCCTAGATCACTGGCTTAGGGGGAATGGCTGTGTTCACGAGGGTGAGATCAGTACCCGACTTGGACTTCCCGCAATACCGGAAGCTGCAGAGGTCGTTGCACTTGCGAGAGATCTCGCGCTAATAGAAACCACAGGTGTGCGCGCGCATATTACCCAAATTTCTTGCGCCCGCTCTGTTGAGAAGATTAGAGAAGCAAAAGCCCGGGGGCTTAATGTGACAGCAGCCGTATCCGCTCATCATCTGCATCTCAGCGAACAAGATATTGGTGATTTTGATACGCGCTATCATGTATTACCGCCACTTCGAAGCCTCTCTGATCGAGATGCGTTGCGTGAAGGGGTCTCGGAAGGTGTTATCGATGCAATTTGTTCAGACCACCAGCCACACGGTCTCGATGCAAAACTTGCACCTTTTAGTGAATCGGAACCCGGAATTGCGGGTCTGGAAACCTTACTATCACTAACGCTTCAGCTTGTCCTGGACGGCGTAATCTCGCTCCCCGAAGCAATCTCCAGAGTGACTTTCAATCCTGCCTGCATTTTAGGCATTGACGTCGGAAGACTTTCACCCGGCGCACCGGCGGATGTTTGTATTTTTAATCCCAGTCTCGAACAAAATATAAATGTCGGTGACTTCTATAGCCAGGGCCGAAATTCACCATTTGACGGTAGCAATTTGGCAGGTCAAGTCACCGCCGTTATCGTGGCTGGCAAAGTGGTCACTATCTAGATAAGGTGTCTGATCCCTAAAACATTAAAATTCGACTTGATCAAAAGTCGAGCCCAGATTTTTCTTGCCTTTTGACGCTTCCCCTTCCAGCTTAATCTTTAAACGAAGATTATTGACAGACTCAGCGCTCCTCATCGCATCTTCATAGCTGATCAGCCCTTCCTCATGAAGTCGGAATAAAGATTGATCGAAGGTCATCATTCCCTCATCTGAAGAGTGCTCCATCACCTCACGAATCTCAGCAATTTCTCCTCGCAAAATAAGATCACTAATCAAAGGAGAATTAAGCATAATTTCGACAGCTGGAACCGAGCCATTACCTTGTGCATTAGGAATCAGCCGCTGCGAAATAATGGCTCGCAGATTCATAGAAAGATCCATATACAAGTGGTCTCGCGCATCATCTGGGTACAAGTTAATAATTCGCTGAAGGGCTTGATAAGTGTTATTCGCGTGGAGCGTCGCCAGACATAAGTGGCCTGTTTCTGCAAAGACGAGCGCACTTTTCATCGTCTCTGGCGTCCTGACTTCACCGATCTGAATAACATCAGGTGCCTGGCGCATCGCGTTTTCCAAAGCGGATCGATAAGACATCGTATCGACCCCTACCTCTCTCTGGGAGACGATACTTTTATTGTGCTGATGCACAAACTCGATTGGATCTTCAATCGTAATAATATGCCCGCGAGTGTGCTGATTTCGGTATCCGATTACGGATGCCTGAGTCGAGCTTTTGCCAGTCCCGGTTCCGCCAACGAAAAAAACAAGGCCTCGACGCATCATGGCAATTTGCTCAAACATCGCTTCAGGAAGATTTAGCGCTTTAAAATCTGGAATAGCCGAGCTAATGCGTCGGATCACCATGCCGACTTGGCCTTGCTGCTGAAATACGTTGACCCGAAATCGTCCCAACTTTTCAGGATTCACTGCAAAGTTCAGATCTTTGTTCGCCTCAAACGCAGTTTGTTGATCCTCGCTCATGAGTGAAAAAGCGAGATCCTGTGACGCTTGCGCCCCGAGCACATCCATCTTTATGGGCAGCACCTGACCATCCACTTTTAGGCTCGGCGGCGCGTCCACCGTCACAAAAAGGTCTGACGCTCGCTTGTCGACCATTAATCTTAGAAGATTAATTATTTCCATCAGTTATTCAAACTTGGAGGGGTCCACAGCCAACGGGCGAGCAACCTCTCGATCAACCACCCCTCGACTAACAAGATCTTCCAGAGACTGGTCCATTGTGGCCATACCTGCTTCTTTACCGGTTTGGATCATCCCGTAAATTTGCGGGACTTTTGCCTCTCTGATTAAATTTCGAATCGCCGGTGTTCCGATCATAATTTCATAAGCTGCCGCACGACCACCACCTGTTTTTTTAAGCAGCCGTTGCGCAATGACACCCTGTAACGACTCAGACAACATGGCACGAACCATTTCTTTTTCTCCCCCAGGGAAAACATCAATAATCCGATCAATCGTCTTAGCCGCGGACGACGTATGAAGCGTACCGAACACCAAATGGCCCGTTTCAGCCGCTGTCAATGCCAAGCTTATGGTTTCCATATCCCGCATCTCGCCCACAAGCACAACATCGGGATC
>JADHSN010000133.1 GCA_016776875.1 Gammaproteobacteria bacterium
AGCGTTGAACGAATAAAAAATCAGCACGACAATCGGCAGGTATAAGAAGATAAAAAACACGGCCGTCCAGGCGCTCAATCCACGATAATGGCCGACCGGAAGCATCTTTCGGGTCTTGGGCGAAGACGAGGTTTGCATTAGATCGCTCATTGTCAGGCGCTCCCTTCCAGCGCCGCCCTATTCTTGGCGGCCCTTGCATAGAAGATCAAGGCGATCACCACCACAGATAGCAACAACATGGATAACGCACCGCCGAAAGGCCAGTTGCGTGCGGAAGCAAACTGAAATTGAACCAGACTGCCCAGCATCAGTTTTTTACCGCCACCCAACAGGTTGGGTGCAATAAACGCGCCCACGCAGGGTATGAATACGAGAATACAGCCGGCGATGATGCCGGGCTTACAGAGTGGAATCACCACCTTGGTCATGATCTCAAGTCGATTCGCGTACAGATCGCTCGCAGCATCAAGCAACCGAAAATCAAGCTTTTCTAAGCTCGCGTAAATGGGCAAAACCATCAGGGGCAAATAGCTGTACGTTAGGCCAATCGCGATAGCCCCATCCGTATACATCATGCGCAGGGAGTCGTCGATGATGCCGGTCGCAAGCAAAGGAGCCTCAATCACACCACCACGACCGAGGATAATGATCCAAGCAAAAGTGCGGATTAACAGATTTGTCCAGAACGGTATCGTGACAAGATAAATATAAAAATTACGACGGTTCTCCGGCTGAAGCGTAATGTAGTAGGCGACCGGGAAACCAAAAATAAGGCACAACAGTGTCGCGCCGAAGGACAACTGAAAGGACCGCCAGATAATATTGAGATAACCCGGGTTAAAGACCAGCTTATCTTCCAGATCATATTCAAAAGCAATTTTGATATAGGCGGCCCATGATCCGACGGGTTTTACACCGCCATATGGGTTCGGCTCCAGAAAAGAGAATACAGCCATGATGACCATCGGTATCAACATGAAAATACCGATCACAATATAACTGGGTGCAAGCCCCAGCCATCGACGTCCTGCTTGGCTTTTAGGTAGCCAGTCGCTCATTCTGCGAGGACCCTCATCGCGCGCGTCGAAAATGAGACTGCAATTGAATCGCCGATCGCGAATGGCAATTCGCCATCCTCGCGCGGACGCGCCTGGGCGGTGAGTTGGATGCCGTCCCCCATATCCACGCTATAAGCCGCCTGGTTCCCGAGGTAGATCAGGTTTGTGACCTTGCCTGGTCGCTGATTAGTATCATTATTACCCTCAAGAACAGATAGCATAATTTTCTCAGGTCGCAGGGATAACGTGACCTGATCTCCTACTTTGTGGTGGCCGCTGTTTTCAGTTTCAAATAGACTTTGCGCGCCAATTCTGCAGGTCACCAGATCATCACTGAGATTTACAATCTCGCCATCCATGAAATTGGTATCGCCAATAAAATCAGCAACGAAACGATTCGCCGGGTGCTCATAAATATCGGTCGGCCGGCCGATTTGCTGAATTTCTCCATTAGACATCACCGCGATTCGATCACTCATCGCCAGCGCTTCTTCCTGATCGTGGGTGACAAAAACAAAGGTAATGCCTGTCTCTCTTTGAAGCTGCTTAAGCTCTTCACGCATCGCCTGGCGAAGCTTTAAATCCAAAGCCGAAAGCGGCTCATCAAGTAAAAGCACTTTTGGGCTCGGTGCCAGCGCACGAGCTAACGCCACACGCTGCTGCTGGCCTCCGGAAAGCTGGTTAGGACGACGGTCTCCGAGCTCTTTCATCTTGACCAGAGTTAACACCCGCTCGACGGTGGCCTTGATTTCTGCCTTCGGCTTCTTCAGACGCTCAAGACCAAACGCGACATTGTCCGCGACGGTCATATGCGGGAATAATGCATAATGCTGAAATACGGTATTAACTGATCGGCGATTCGGCTCAAGATTCTCGATTTCTTTATCAAACAGCATGATCTCACCACCAGAAACCTGTTCGAAGCCAGCAATCAGGCGCAACAAAGTAGTTTTTCCACAACCCGAAGGACCCAATAACGTAAAAAATTCGTTGTCGTTAATCGTGAGCGAAATGTTTTCAAGCGCCGTGACCGCTTGACTGGAGTCGGGACTGTAAATTTTAGTAACGTCACGAATATCAACTGCAGTAGTCATGCTCTACCTTATATAGTTTCTTGTTGTCGATTACCGGTTCGGTCATGGCATCCACCAAGGTCGCAGCCCAACACACCGGCGCGATAACCGCTAACCTAAACCCATCGGACTCGAAAATTGATTGCCGACTGACCTAATTTTGCGGATTTGATTAGTCTTGTAAAGTATATGTTTAGGATCAATTAAATAGATTTTTCTAATGCTACAGTCGAATTATCTCGCAAATAGAGGCAATCTTCTGTTTCCCCGGAATAACCTTAGGCCTTAAAAACAAGACTTAAAGACAATTATTTACTGGGTCACTCCATCGACGCTTCTTTTAGCACAGAAAGCTTTTTAGCGCTATTTGCCTGCATAATAAAAGTGTCGCCTAATGAGATTGCGACTCATTTATTGATAATTGATATTCAAGCTCTTACTTAAACGGAAAGCGATGGATTGCTTTCCTGATTTTTTCACCAGGTATATTAATTGCGCTCGTTTTCCTAGCAGCAGGTAACGAGGACCTTTTTAACCGAGATCGTTCGTTTATGACCATCAAACACTTCAAGAAAGTTTGGGATCAAAAAAGAGAAATGCTTTCTTCAAATCCGGACAAATGCGCTGTGTCAGTAAAGGTTGACAGTCAACTAGTCGAAGGCTTTATGAGTCGCGTGCAGGCTCGTGACTTTGACATCGTCGTTGATCAAAACAAGGGCATGGGCGGGACTAATCAAGGACCTCGACCCAGTGAGTATGTTTTAGCGGCGCTTGCCGCCTGTCAGGAAGTGACCTATCGACTCTACGCAGACGCATTGGATATACCACTCGAAGATGTCTCTGTCAGTCTGACCGGCCACTCTGACGCCCGAGGCTTTTTCGGACTGGATGATTCCGTGCGAGCCGGTTTCTCGCATGTCACAGGAGAAATCAAAATTCAGTCCTCTGCCAGCGATAACGAAATTGAGCGTCTACAACAGGCAGTCAACCAGCATTGTCCTGTCCTTGATGATCTGCGAAATCCAGTATCGGTTAAGTTAGGCCTGGTCCGGAAATAAAACGTCCTAAGTAAACATCTAAAGAATCGATCAAGCTATTGATTCTCTGCTGTAACAAGAACGCGCGAGCACGGCTGAGTGGCAGACTGGTAGGGATGGTGGAACAAAATCGTCTCAGAGCGATAAGATGCGAGGCTGATTTAAAAGAAAGCCGCAAATAATGTATGATCGACCGGCATTTTCAGTAATTTCTTGGGGTAAAGGTTTAATAAAATGACAGGCAAATATATTGATATCCAAGCAGCAGATGGTTCGGGTCAATTCAGGGGATATTTAGCGACTCCTGAGGTGGGCTCGGGTCCCGGAATTCTGCTGTTGCAGGAGATTTTTGGCATCAACTGGCATATCCGCGATGTCGCGGACTATTACGCCGAAGAAGGATACACAGTCCTCGCGCCTGATCTTTTTTGGCGCATGGAGCCTGATGTCGAGCTCGGCTATAGCGAAGAAGAGTTTCAGAAGGCCTTTGGGTTCTATCAGCAGTTTGACATCGCCAAGGCGATCGAAGACATGCAAGCCTCGGCCTCGGCACTACGATCCCATGATGCGTGCAAGGGGAAGATTGGCGCGGTGGGTTTCTGTCTTGGCGGAAAGCTGAGCTACCTTGCAGCCGCCCATTGCAACTTAGACGCTGCCGTTAGCTATTACGGTGTCGGTATAGAGGCAGATCTTGACCTCAAGGATCAAATCACCTGCCCGATGGTGATGCACTTTGCAGAGCTTGATCAATTCGTTCCTGCCGAAGCGCGTGAAGAGATTACTAACGCTTTTTCGGGGCGTGCTGATATTGAAACCTATACCTACCCAGGCACAGATCATGCCTTTAATACTCCCGGTCGGGACTCGTACCACAAACCTTCCGCGATGATGGCGCATTCGAGATCGATGGCGTGTTTTCGTCGTGCGCTCGGCCCTCATTTCAACCTCAGCGAGCTTTGGGATGCTCATTGCTACCACGAGTTTGCGACGCGGGATGTGGACGCAACTATGGCAACAATGGTCGCAACTCCCTACGTTAATCATATCCCCACACTAACCGGCGGCGTGGGCCACGATCAGCTGAAACGATTTTATAAATATCATTTTGTTAATAACAATCCCGAAGACACGACTCTGATACCCGTCTCGCGGACCGTAGGCGCTGACCGGATTGTCGATGAGATGATCTTCTGCTTCACGCATACCAGCGAGATAGACTGGATGCTGCCCGGTATCGAGCCCACCGGACGTTATGTTGAAATACCACTCGTCGCAATTGTCTGCTTCCGCGGCGACAAACTTTATAACGAGCATATCTACTGGGATCAGGCTTCTGTCCTTGTGCAAATCGGCAAACTCGATCCCGCAGGATTGCCGGTTGCCGGCGGTGAGAGCGCCAAAAAACTGCAGGATGAATCCTTGCCCTCAAATGAGCTTATGGGCACATGGTCATCAAGCGAGAGTAAACCCATCTAGCGCAGTTGGCATCCCGGATTCACGATTATTTTTAATTACTTAACAAACCGTTTTTTAAAAAAGCGCTCCCAGAAGCGCGAATCATCAAAGGAGAAGAACTAACATGGCCATGAATAGACGATCGTTCCTGCAACTCGCGGGAACCGCCTCACTGACTGGGGCAATACCAATGGCGTTAAAACCCAGTAGTGTTCGTGCGGCCGGTGACACGCTAACCATCGCTTATAACGTCTCTTTGCCCAGCTGGGATCCAACCACGGGATTATCGTCAGTGAATCCCGGACTGCAAAGCATCTGGAAATCAGTATTCGATCAATATATCGATCAAGATCCCGATCTCTCATTCAAACCGGGCGTACTGTCTGAATGGGGCTGGAATTCCGACAAGACTCGTGTCCACATGAAAGTTCGTGATGGCGCAACCTGGCAGGACGGGAAGCCCATCACAGGTGAAGATATCGTCTGGAACCTGAATCGCGCGGCAAATCCCGAGAGCGGAAATCCAGTCGGTGGTCTAATCTGGGGATCAGTCGGAAACCTCAAAGCCAACGGCAATGAAGTGACCGGCGACGTTAATGCCTATGTTGCTGATTTCTTTAAATGGATGGCATTTCTGACGGGCTACATCATTCCGCCCCATTACTATGAAAAGGTCGGTCCGGAGGGTTTTGAAAAAGCGCCTATGGGCTCTGGACCCTACCGTGTGGTTGAATTTGTGCGCGGTTCATTCGTCCGAATGGAGGCCTATGATGGTTACTGGGGCGGTAAACCCGCTTTTCGCAATGTGATCTTCAAGTTCGTTACCGACGCAACCAGTCGGGTCGCTGAAGTTGAAAGTGGCGCTTCGGATATCACGCTTGCTATCCCCTTCGAAGAATATGATCGTCTCAAGGAGAAATCCGGCCTGACCGGCGTCGCGACGCCCGTCTCTGATATTGCAATGATATTTTTCAATGACACAGGCCCAATGGAAGACCCCAAT
>JADHSN010000134.1 GCA_016776875.1 Gammaproteobacteria bacterium
AGTGGCGCTATTCTGAGGCGCATCTTAACTATCATGGGGAGCGCTCGCTTCCGGGCCTTGCCCGTTGGATCAATCGGGACGATAAAATTCTTTGATCGATAGGACTAAAAGGTGTATTGGGTCGAGGCGTTGAGTCCGGTAGAATCGAGCGCTGTCCGGACGGGCTAATTCGCCGACCAATTTAACTATTAATTTAACGGAAAAAAACTATGTTTAGTACCAATGATCGAATAGAAGATTTTGATCCAGAGCTTTGGGAAGCCATTCAGAATGAGCGCCGTCGGCAGGAAGAACATATTGAATTAATTGCCTCCGAGAACTACACCAGTCCGCGAGTTCTGGAAGCTCAGGGGACAGTGCTTACGAATAAATATGCCGAGGGTTACCCGGGAAAAAGATACTACGGAGGCTGCGAATTCGTTGATGTCGCAGAGCAACTCGCCATCGATCGGGCGAAACAACTATTTAACGCTGATTATGTCAACGTTCAGCCTCATTCCGGTTCTGGCGCAAATGCGGCTGTTTATATGGCGCTATTAAATCCGGGCGATACCGTGCTTGGAATGAGCTTGGCTCATGGCGGTCATTTGACTCACGGTGCGGCGGTTAACTTCTCCGGCAAACTTTATCAGCCTGTTCAGTATGGACTGAATACAGATATCGGCGAGATTGACTATGATCAAGTAGAGCAGTTGGCAAAAGAACATAAGCCTAAGATGATTGTCGCCGGTTTTTCGGCGTACAGCCGCTTCTTGGATTGGCAGCGGTTTCGCGACATAGCCGACAGTATTGGCGCCTATTTCTTGGCAGATATGGCGCACGTCACCGGGCTTGTCGCGGTTGACTTATATCCCAGCCCGCTCGGTATTGCAGATGTGACGACTTGCACAACGCATAAAACGTTACGAGGCGCCAGAGGTGGCATGATAATGGCTCGCGCCAACCCCGAGATTGAAAAGAAACTTTCTTCTCTTGTGTTTCCGGGTACCCAAGGCGGCCCTTTGATGCACGCGATTGCGGGTAAGGCAGTTGCGTTCAAAGAGGCGCTTCAACCGGAGTTCCGTTCATATGGAGAACAAGTCATTGCGAACGCGCAAGCAATGGCAGCGGTCTTTTTAGATAGAGGTTTCGATATTGTTTCAGGTGGTACCGATAATCATCTTTTCTTGCTTGATCTCATTAGCAAAGGCGTGACCGGCAAGGCTGCTGATGCGGCTTTGGGTCGCGCCAACATTACTGTCAACAAGAACTCGGTACCGAATGATCCACAGTCCCCATTTGTCACCAGCGGTCTTCGGATTGGGTCACCAGCGGGTACGACTCGAGGTTTTGGCGTTGAGGAGATGAGTCAAATTACACACTGGATTTGCGATATTCTCGACAACATCGACGATCAGTCGGTCGAAGAGTCGGTGAAAGGAAAAGTGCTCGAACTCTGTTCTCGCTTTCCCGTCTATCGTGAGGCCTGAGATGTAAACGCCTAGCGGATGAGTCTACTGTAAGGTTCTCCGAGGAGGTGGCGCCTTTCGGCATCACTATTTGTTTAAAGGTTATCGCGACGGAAACAGTGTGAAAAAAGATCGTTATTCCGTATTTAGTCTGGCCCGAAATTCGGTTAATTATCATCAGGATTGGGCTGAAGCATGGCGAAGCCCGGAACCTGCCGGTGAGTACGATGTCATCGTCGTCGGTGGGGGCGGGCATGGCCTTGCGACAGCCTATTATCTGGCAACAGAGCATAATGTGGGCCGCGTTGCACTCCTTGAGAAGGGGTGGATCGGCGGTGGCAATACAGGTCGCAATACGACTATTGTCCGCTCGAACTATCTTTGGGATGAATCGGCCCATCTGTATGAAAAATCGCTCAAGCTCTGGGAAGGGTTAAGTCAAGAGCTGAACTTCAACGTGATGTTTAGTCAGCGTGGCGTGATGAACTTGGGGCATACCTTGCAGGATATGCGTGATATCTATCGTCGCTCGAACGCCAACCGGTTGAATGGGATTGACAGCGAAATCCTGCTGCCAGACCAAATCAAAGAGATCGTCCCCGCCATGAACGTATCGGGTGATACCCGGTATCCGGTGTTGGGAGCCTCTTACCAGCCCCGAGGGGGTGTCGCGAGACATGACGCCGTGGCGTGGGGTTATGCGCGCGCCGCTGATTCAAGCGGGGTTGATATTATTCAAAATTGCGAGGTGACCGGCATTCGCCAAGAGGGCGGATCTGTCCGGGGAGTGGAGACAAATCGCGGCTATATTGGCGCCAAAAAAGTGGCGGTTGTGGTAGCGGGACACGCGAGCGTGCTGGCGGAGATGGGTGGCTTCAGGCTACCTGTTGAGAGTCATCCTTTGCAGGCGCTTGTTTCTGAACCCCTGAAGCCCGTCCTTGATACGGTTGTGATGTCAAACGCAGTTCATGGATATGTCAGCCAATCAGACAAAGGCGAACTGGTCATCGGCGCGGGTATCGACGCCTACACGGGCTACGGTCAGCGTGGGAGTTTTTCGATAATAGAGGGAAATGTGGCTGCGATCGTCGAGCTTTTCCCAATTTTTAGTCGGGTCAGAATGCTTCGGCAGTGGGGCGGAATCGTTGATGTCTGCCCTGATGCATGTCCTATTATCTCCAAAACCCCGGTTAACGGACTGTACTTTAACTGCGGCTGGGGTACGGGCGGCTTCAAAGCGACACCGGGTTCAGGCTGGGTTTTTGCGCACACCGTTGCGAACGACGAACCACATCCACTGAATGCCGCTTTTGAGCTTGATCGATTTTATTCGGGTGCACTTATTGACGAGCACGGCGCAGCTGGCGTCGCCCATTAATCAAATAGACAGTTATCAACTGGAGTTTTCGCCTTGCTTGAAATTGAATGCCCCTGGTGTGGTTCACGCGATCAGGATGAGTTTAGTTATGGAGGTGAGGCGCATATCGTGCGTCCACTGTCTCCAGAAAATCTCGATGATCGGGAATGGGGCGACTATCTTTTTTTTCGCGACAACAAGAAGGGCCAACATGCCGAGCAATGGTGCCATTCAGCAGGCTGTCGCCGTTGGTTTAACGTGGTTCGGGATACTGTGAGCTACAGGATTGTGAGCGTCTACCGATCAGGGGATTCCTCCCCGGGAGATCCTTCGTGAGCGGCGCGAGGCGGCTGTCGCGAGGCGGCTTAATTGACCGGTCACGAAGTATTAAGTTTCGGTTTAACGGAAAGACATACACCGGTCACCCGGGAGATACGTTGGCCTCAGCACTTCTCGCGCAGGGCGTCAGGCTGTTTGGACGCAGTTTTAAGTATCATCGACCCAGAGGAATTGTAGGCGCGGGCGCTGAAGAACCTAACGCTCTCGTTCAGGTCGGGGAAGCCGGTTACAGCACGCCCAATCTTCGAGCGACCCAGGTCGAACTGTATGGGGGTTTGTCAGCCCAAACGGTGAATGGGTGGCCGAGTCTCAAGCATGATGTGGGGGCGATCAACAGTATGTTTTCCCGCATTCTTCCAGCGGGTTTTTATTACAAGACCTTTATGTGGCCCCGGTCGGCATGGATGCGTTACGAGCACTTTATCCGGAAAGCGGCGGGTTTGGGTAGAACGCCGGAACTCCCTGATCCGGACATTTACGACAAGCGCCATATTCATTGCGACGTCTTGATTGTTGGTGCGGGACCGTCGGGACTCATTGCGGCACTGACGGCCGCCCGGTCAGGCGCGCGAGTGATTTTGGCGGATGAGCAAGCTCAGTTTGGCGGCAGTCTCTTGAGTGCATCTTGCACGATCGGCGGAACAACAGCCGTTGACTGGGTCAACAAAATAGTTGATGAGTTGCGCACCTTTCCCGAGGTCAAACTGCTCAATCGATCGACCGTCATCGGTTATTTCGATCATAATTTTTTGACGATCAATTCGCGACGGACTCATCATCTTGCGCCGGGAGACAGCGACCCGCGGATGAGTCGAGAGCGCCTTTGGCGGGTTCGTGCCGGAGAAGTTGTCCTGGCCACGGGTGCGATAGAACGACCACTGGTCTTTGACGGAAATGATCTGCCCGGCGTGATGTTGGCCTCGGCAGTTACAACTTATATTCGGCGGTACGGCGTTGCTCCAGGACGAACAGGCGTGGTTTTTACAAATAATGATTCAGGGTACCAGGCGGCAATCGATATGGCCTGGGCCGGGATGGAGGTTGTCGCTATCGTGGACGCTCGCCGGGCGCCGGGCGCCTCCGTTGTCGCAGAGGCGGAAGCACTTGGAATTCCTGTTTACAAGGGTCATGTGATTTCGTCGGCGCGGTCGGGTAGCGAAGGGCTAAATAGGGTCGAGCTTTCGAAGTGGTCTGAATCGACTGGCGAGTTGACTGCGCATAAGGGCATGATCGATTGTCAGATTCTTGCGATGTCGGGCGGCCTCAGCCCGGTGGTTCACTTACATTCGCAATCCGGCGCCAAGCCCGTTTTTGATAGCCGGCTGGCTGCGTTTTTGCCCGGCGCATCCGTTCAGAAAGAGCGTTCCGTTGGCGGGTGCAATGGCACTTTTGATCTTGGTGATTGTCTACGCGAGGGCGTACAGGGTGCGCTTGCGGCGGCTAACGCGCGTGGTTTCTCGGCAATTGGAGTTGATATCCCTGCGACTGATCACAAACAGCATGCAGCCATCGAAGCGTTATGGGAGGTACCGGCAAATATTCTTGATGGCGGACGCGCTAAAAAGTTTGTTGATTATCAGAACGATGCCACTGCTTCAGACATCCGGCTGGCAGCACGCGAGGGCTATCGATCGATTGAGCATGTCAAGCGTTATACCGCGCTGGGCTTTGGTACTGACCAGGGAAAACTCGGTAATATCAACGGCCTTGCGATCCTCGCGAAGGCCTTAAACAAACAGCCGGGAGAAGTGGGGACAACCACATTCCGACCGAACTATACACCTGTTACTTTTGGAGCGATTGCGGGTCGGAATCTCGGGCCGGAACTTTTTGATCCGGTACGCAAGACGGCGATTCATCCCTGGCATGTAAAACGCGGCGCGCTGTTTGAGAATGTCGGTCAATGGAAGCGCCCTTGGTACTATCCGAGATCGGGTGAATCGATGTCAGATGCGGTTAATCGGGAATGTCTTGCGACCCGGGACAGCGTTGGCGTGCTTGATGCGTCCACGCTTGGCAAGATAGACATCCAAGGGTCAGACGCCGCTGAATTTTTAAATAGAATTTATACCAATGGCTGGACCAACCTTTTACCGGGCCGATGTCGTTACGGCTTTATGCTTGGTGAAGATGGAATGGTGATGGATGATGGTGTAACCACGTGTATCGCGCCTAATCACTATCTCATGACCACAACGACGGGCGGCGCAGCGGCCGTGATGGGCTGGATGGAGCGTTGGCTCCAAACTGAGTGGCCTGATCTACAGGTTTACCTGACCTCGGTAACAGATCAGTGGTCGGTCATGAGCGTAGCCGGGCCGCAGTCAAGAGAGGTGCTTCGTGCCACAGGTTGTGATGTGGATCTCGATTCCGACTCGTTTCCTTTTATGAGTATGCGTGAGGGGGAAATTGGAGGCGTCCCGTCGAGAATTAGCCGAATCAGCTTCAGCGGAGAGCTCGCGTTTGAGATT
>JADHSN010000135.1 GCA_016776875.1 Gammaproteobacteria bacterium
TCAAGCAAAGTGGCTGGCGCGTCCCAAGTGATCCTCTCAAGTGTTAAAAAGCCCACATCAAACCAGGTTGCCAACAGATCTTTCAATTCCCCATCGAACGCTAACAATTGATCGCTTTCTTGCTTGATCTTCAGCAACGCAGCTCTCATTTCGCACAAAAACTTTAAGCCTTGAGGGAGCACGTTGAACTGCGTCAACAACCGCATACGAGGTGATCGAAGCACGTCTCGTAAATGAGACTGGGCTCTCAGCAAGTCATGATTGGGTAATGCGGGCGAGTCCTTCTCATAAATGAGCCATTGGTTAATAGCGGTTTTTAATGCGTGATTACCAACGCCATAATCTTCTGCCAAGAGTCGCAGGAAGTTCTGACGGCCCTCGGCGTTGAGCTCAAGATAGGTGCGCCCTAATCCCGCTGCTCGTGCCCTCGCCATGACGGCGCCGCCGGTTTCTGAGAGACAATCGTCTATTTGCTGACGAATGAGGCCGCGATCATCGACAGGAAGATTCGGTCGCGCTCGGCCCGTAATACGACTCAGAGCGGTCTGCTCAATCTCGGTCCAGGCTCGACTCAACTGCCGAAAACCTGTTAAGCGAAAACGTGAGCTGAGACTCATAGACATAACTCCCTAACGAAGGATCGAATGTTTCTCTGAAAAAACAGCTAAAAATGGCTAAAAACAGTTAAAAAAAGACACCAGGTTGGAGTATCTCATAAATAAATCGCGTAATCCCTACCCTATTTGGACTCCCACCCTCTCTCCAACCCATTGATGAAAACGAGCCGTTGCCGTCTCCATGAACGGTGTCAGTACACCGCCATCAAAACCTGTCGACGCTCTGCCCGCCTGCATACTCGTTACAACACTAATATCTTCAGCAAACACGTCAGACCAGAATTGGTGCTGTTCTTGACGTAAATTGTCAAAACGTGGCTGAAGAGACTCGTCGCCTACATAATAGAGTCGCGTCTCTTCTCGAGTCCGGTCAAAAGACTCGGGTATCACCACCATTACAAACAGATGATCCGGCTGAATTCCGAGCATTGTATTAGGGAACAAAACTGGATACTCCGCCTCTTTGAATTGATCCGTCGACCACTCAGGAAAAACCGGAAAGTGCCCATCATTCCCTGAGCCCAAGTTATAACAATGAGATATTTGTCCTGCGAATGTGTCACTCAGGTGAAGATCATGATCCTGAAGCGGTGAAACACGATTAAGCCCAGGATGAACTGAAGGCAAATGATAAGCCTCGAGATAATTCTCAACTGCGAGTTTCCAATTGGCATTCAAATCAAGATGAATGCGACTGTGTTGCTTGGGCAGTCTCAGCAGATCCGGACCCGTCTTTCCCCACAGCGGCTCCCATCGATCTACTAATGGACTGATGAATGCATCGAATGATGATGCCGTCCCGGTCATATTCACGAACACCAAATCGTTCCATTCAGCGGTGGCAATTTCATTTAATCCAAATTCTGATCGATCAAAGTTCTCCACTTCATTGATTCCAAACCCGCCAATATGGGGAGTGCGCAAAAGGCACCCTGAAAGATCGTAGGTCCAGGCGTGATAGGGGCATCGGATATTCTGTTTTACCGTCCCCGGCTCGCTCACCAGAATGTGGCCTCGATGACGGCAAACATTATGAAAAACCCTGAGTCGATGATCGAGATCCCGCACCATCACAAGCGGTAGCTCCATAAATTCAACCGGATAAACATCACCCGCATTTGGAATATCGCTTGCAAAGCCGATACACGTCCACATCGGTGCAAAAATTCGCTCGCGCTCTTCGAGGAACTGCTCCCGAGTAGTATAGAAATGATTCGGTATCGCTCGGTTCATGAGCCGCTTTCCTTGAGTTTTTACAATTAAAAATTGTAACTTAATAACCCTATTTTTTTAATACCTAAAAGAAAAATCATCTTGGATTTAAACTGTATTCTCGTCAAATTTGTCGCTTGAATATGAGTACGCGTCACATATGGACAAATCGTTTTTGAGTCAATCGCGGATTATTCAACAACTATCGGGTTATCTAATGAGGGCAATCTAATGGATGCTGCAATAGCAAAATCACTCGCTCGCGAGTATTGGGCGAACGGGTTTATCGACGGCATCTCGCTCCTCAATGCCGACGAGGTTGCCCAACACCGCGGTCATCTCGAAAAAGCAGAGCGCGTTTTAGGTCATTCGCTACACTATGTAAACAAAGTTCATACGGTGCTTCGTTCCGCATATGAATTGGCAACCGCTCCCACGCTTGTCAATCAAGTAGAGGAAATATTGGGGCCGGATATCTTACTTTACGACGTGACTTATATTATTAAAGAGCCTGGCTCACCAAAATTCGTCAGTTTTCATCAAGACCTGACCTACTGGGGATTCGATGGCACAGAGCAGGTCTCGGCGTGGCTTGCGCTATCACCCGCAACTCCAGAAAGCGGGTGCATGCGAATGATTCCGGGCAGTCATCAACAAGGTCTTAAAGAGCAAGTCATTGGAGAAGATCCAGACAATGTTCTCCACTTATCCCAGACTATTGAGGACGTTAACGAAGATGACGCAGTCTTTTCGACGCTGAAACCCGGTGAATTTTCGCTTCATCACGGGTGGACGATCCATTCTTCCGGACCCAATTGCTCACCGGATAGGCGTATCGGCTTAAATATTCAGTACATCAGTCCTCGACTTAAACAAACCAAGTCGGACTCTGATTCTGCAATGCTGATCCGGGGTAACGACCCGTTTGGTCATTTTATTGATGATACACCCGCCACGGAATGGCTTCCGGAAAACGCAAAAGCCTTACTTAGAGAACGCACCGAAGCAAAATCAGCTATTACAGGAACACCAAATTAATGAGCGCCGACAACTACGGCTAGCTGTTTTCCCTCGCGAGTGTCTGATACTTTAAAACAACATAGCCGCTTCTTTTCTACTACTGCCCTAAGGAATTAGCGACTAATCAAAGCGACCTCGTTTAAAGTCATCCTCAAGGCGTTCGATATCGTCCTCTCCAAGGTAATCACCGGTTTGCACCTCGATGATCTCTAGAGGGTCGGGTTGAAGATTGGCCAGTCGATGCGTCACCCCACGGGCAATATAGGTGGATTGATTGGCATCGAGGTTAAACACTTTATCCGCGAGGGTAACTTCTGCCGTTCCCGACACCACAACCCAATGCTCTGCTCGATGCTGATGGCGCTGAAGGGAGAGTTTTTTGCCAGGGTCCACAATAATTCGTTTCACCTGAAATCCAGCGCCGGAATCTATTGAATCAAAACTACCCCATGGACGGTAGACTCGCTGGTGAAATTCCGTTTTATCTTTACCTTCTAATCGAACTGCTTCGACAAGATTTTTAAGATTATCGACATGTGATCGATTCGCAACAAGGACAGCATCTGATGTGTTGACAATCACTATATTATCGAGACCTTGTGTAGCGACTGACCCGTAGCGAGAAAAAATTAAACTATTGGAAGTGTCTTGGTTTATCACATCACCAATGGTGACATTCTCCGCCTTATCTTTTTCCAACGACTCATAAATCGCCTCCCATGAGCCAATATCAGACCAGCCAGCATCAAGTGGAACCATCATTGTCTCTTTCGCTTTTTCCATCACAGCGTAATCAATAGAGTCATTCGGTGCCTGCTCAAATACTGATTTTGGCAGCCGCACAAAAACCCCGTCTACCTGCGCCTCAGAAACAGCCTGAGTACAGATCTCTAGCGTCTGCGGCGCATATTGATCAAACGCTTTTAAGATTGATCCCGCCTTGAAGACAAACATACCGCTGTTCCAAAAATATCCGCCAGTCGACAAATATGATTCCGCTGTTTGTGCATCTGGTTTTTCAACAAACTGATCTACGGGGGCGCTTTGTGCATTTAAAGGCAAATCCACTTTCAAGTATCCATACCCGGTATGGGCACGATTGGGAGGTACTCCAAACGTCACCAAATGCCCCGCTTCAGCTAAATTGATAGCCCGATTAACTGCGTTCAAAAATACAGCCTGATCTTGAATCAGATGATCCGCCGGGAATATCCCCATAATCGCCTCACTCCCGTAGTGATCTTTTATTAATTCCGCTGCTGCTGCGATGGCTGGCGCGGTGCCGCGAGCGACCGGCTCTAATATAATTTGCGTTGCGCTTTGACCCACCTCATCAAGCTGTCCGGCAGCCATAAACCGGTGGTCTTCGTTACACAGTAATACCGGCTTTTCAGCACCCTCTAACGACTGGATGCGCAGGACAGTATCTTGAATGAGCGTTTTTTCACCGATCAGGGCATGGAATTGCTTGGGAAACAGCCGGCGTGACAAAGGCCAAAGGCGAGTACCCGAACCGCCTGAAAGAATTACAGGAATCATCCTATTTAATCGAAATCTGAGTTTTTAAATTATTTGTAGTTTACAAGAACTAACAAACGAAGTGATCAAACTGTAGTCAGTGAATATTGAAAGCAAGGTAACATTCTTTTTTGCAAATTCTAATTTAGGTCGACTATGAATTCTCTAAACAGCTTTTTCGCCGGAATCTCCACCGGGATCATTATCTTCCAAAGTGTCGTCGTTGCGCCATTGGTATTCAGTCAGCTAAAAGACGGATCTGCGGGGCCTTTCCTTCGCGCTTTATTCCCCCGGTTTTTTATTGCGTTGGCCCTTCTCGCTGCATTGATAGTCGTCAATTCGATCGTTATGCAACAACCCGAATCGGCCCTACTGAGTGCCACAGCGGTGCTGGCTGGAGTTGTTGCTTATCTACTTATCCCGGCCACTAATCGAGCGCGAGATCAAGGACGAAGCAGCGCGTTCAAGAAGCTTCATTTGGCAAGCGTACTGCTCATGTTGGTAATCGCCACCGTGAATGTTCTGGTTTTATTGATTTAAGCGAATCGATCTGTCTGTATCAAATTGATTTCTGAATCGGAACTGCCCGAGTCAGCACTCAGACACTTATTCAAGCCGTCACCGAGATTCGGTACTTATCCAAATTAACTTCAAATTCATGAAGGCGCTTCCAGATCGAGCGCAACTCTGTGATGGTTGTCCAGTTATTTAAGAAAAGTGAAAAGCCGCCATGCACTCTTGAGAACGCGTTCGACACCTGTACCATCACGCCAAGTGTCAGAGCGCCTGTAAATAACCCTGGACCCATCGCGAGGTATGGCACGATCGTCATAAACTGGTCATATGAGGTTGACCATGCGTCAAAGTATCCGTAGTGAAAATACAGGCGTTGGTAGTTACGCCTGATATCCTTAAAGAATCCACGTAGATTACCGAGATCCGCATAATTGACCTTGTCATCTTCTCCGAGTACAAGATCTTTTCTAAAAGCTGCTTCGACTTTTTGATTGTTGTACTCCAGCCCCGGTAATTTCCAGCCCACTAGCCAAGAAATAAATAATCCGCCGATCGAGATTACGAGTGAGCCCCATACGAGAGATCCCTCGATATCACGCAAGATTGGCACGTCAAC
>JADHSN010000136.1 GCA_016776875.1 Gammaproteobacteria bacterium
TGATAGACGGAAAAATTTCGATGCGCGCGACCCGTCGATGGGAATAATGGTGTTGTCCACCAATTCTTGATCGAATAAGCACTCACAAGGGCATTGCCTCGCTGCGGAAAAAAAAGAAGCTTGCGGGTGGGCGTAAAATGCCCCACGCGCTGAAGGATCATACTCAGGAGTTTCGCCTGATCGCGCCAGCGAAGGATACGGGTTCCCTCTACTTCCTGAAGCGCCACAATATCGCAATCGCGAATCACCTCCGCTATCCGGCTCAAATCTTTTTGACCATCCACTCCCTTGGCGCGGTGGATGTTATAGGTGCCTACCGTGAATGGCTCGCTTCCGTTTAGAAGCGAATCTGCACCTGTTGATAATGACTCACCGGCCCGGGCTTTTAAGGGCCAGGCGCGAGTGGCGAGAAAAAGTCCCGTCAATAGCAATACAATCAGGAAAATTATCACCAGCATTATCAGGGCGCTCTCGGGCTCATCCGTCGAAAAAAATCAGCGTAACGTCAACGGGTCTGGGTTGACTATACTTATTCGTCACATTCAGAAGTCACGCAACGTTCGCGACAAGTGGCTTCAATAATGGCTTCACTAAGATACCGATAATTTAAACGATCCGGCGCGCATTTTAACGAGCCACGATCTCTTACGGAAAACATCAACATGAAAACCGCTTTTGCCAGTGACACCCGGTTTATGGACCATGACACCGGTATTGGGCATCCTGAGCGACCCGCCCGACTTTCACACACGTTAGCGCATCTCCAAAGCAAACCCTGGTTCCCGTCTTTGCACATGATGAGTGGCGTCGCGTGCGATCTTGATCAAATTTCATCTATGCACGATGAAGGTCTCATCCATCGTGCGCAGACCAGTTGCGCACAAGGCCTTTCTTATCTGGATTCGCCAGACGTCGTGATTAGTCCCGACTCGTTTGAGATTGCGCGCCTCGCGGTGGGTACGGTCCTTTCATTAAGCGATGCAATTGTCAGTGGTCAAGTGAATAACGGGTTTGCATTAATTCGTCCCCCGGGTCACCACGCCGAACGAAATGAAGCGCTGGGCTTTTGTCTTTTCAATAATATTGCCATTACCGCCCGATATCTCCAGCAACAACACGGCCTCGAAAGAATCCTGATTGTGGATTGGGATGTGCACCATGGCAATGGCACTCAACACTTATTTGAAGAAGACCCCAGCGTTTTCTTTATCAGCACGCATCAATATCCTCACTACCCCGGCACCGGATCACGCTCGGAAAACGGCATAGGCGCAGGACAGGGCGCAACGCTCAACTGTCCAATGAATGCCGGCACGGGCGATGATGATTACCAGGATGCATTCAGAGAAAAAATATTGCCGGCGATACATAATTTCAAACCTGACATGATTTTGATCTCCGCAGGATTTGATGCGCATCGCGCTGATCCCCTGGGCAGCATCAACCTGAGCAGCGAACACTACGCCTGGATGACCACTCGGTTGATGGAATGTGCAGATCAATACTGTCAGGGGCGAATTTTATCCGCGCTTGAGGGGGGTTACGACTTAGACGCACTTGCCGAAAGCGTTGGCATCCACCTCGCGACCCTTAACGAACAGCCCGCAATAATCAAACCCTCAAAAAACAATGTCTAAGCCTTAATCAGCGCAAGAACAACGGAAAGCGTCAAAAGCGAAACCCCCATACTGATCACAGCCGCGCTACCCGCCAGAGGCTGGGCACACTTATACCGTTCGGCGAAAAGGTAGCCATTAATTCCAACCGGAAGTGCCGCCATCACGACCATCACCGCCTGCCAAAGATAAGGTAGGCCAAGCCACTTGGCCACTTGCCAGACCAATAGCGGTAACAGTACGTTTTTCACCACCACGATAACGGCAACAGATCGAAGCACGCCCCGAATCGGATAGAAGCTTAACGCAGCGCCCACGGTAAATAGCGCCGCAGGACCTGCCGACTGACCGATGAGATCAAGAGACGTGACTAACACTGGCGGTAACGAAACCCCGGCAATATTAATCGCTGCGCCAAGTCCGATGCCCAATAGAAATTGATTACGGATCACGCTCTTAAGGACCGGCCATCGCATCGGGTCACGATGTTCACGGGCACGGGCGCGCTCTTGAATCAAAATCATAATCGGAAAGAAAAGCGGTGCCTGCAAAGCGACCAGGATGAAAAGTGGGACCGTAGCCTCATCGCCAAAAGCCATTAAAACTAAAGGAATTCCCAACGGAATAAAATTTCCATAGCTGGCACAAAATGCAAAGACGCCCGCTGTCGCGTTATCACGCAGCCAAAACCGGGCCACGAAAAAAATACTGATCAACAATCCAATTGCGCATCCGAAATATCCAATCACACCCCGCCAGGGAAGCATCTCGGGAAGCGTCACCACGCTCATCGATTTAAATAGCAGCAAAGGGACAGCAATATTGAATACGTAAATCGACAGTCCCTGAACAGACGACTCACCGATCCAGCGGCGGATACCCACGCCATAGCCGAGCGCAATGACCATAAAAATCGGCAATACGACTTCAACTACTGAGGGGAGGATCGTCATTTGAGCAATACGCTTCCAGATTCGCTCGGCGCTATCCCGACCTCAGGTGGCAAAAGCGCGATGAGTACCGTTAAGTTCATTTGCCTTGATTATGCCTAAGCGGTAAATTAGCGTTTATCGATGCCTTATTTGGGGCATGTTGATATTGAGCGTTGAAAGGGAAGAGTAACTGGAGAAACTCGCGCATCGAGAGACCGGGGGGAGCTGAAATCCCCGGGCCGAGTGCCGGCGAAAATCACCCTGGAGCCGCTGACCGAACCGCTTCGTTGTTCCAAGCGCAATAGACTCAGCCGACTCACCCGCGAAAAGGGTGCGGAGCAGGAAATTGTTCCAAGACCAAAGCAAATCGTTGCTTGGTGAAGCCGGGTGGTACCGCGCGCGAATTACTCTTCCCCGAGTGATTTCGAATCGCCCCGGAATTTAAACCCAAATGGGGTAAACCGAAAGCGCGACTAATATGAGTTTTAGCAAAGTTAATTCCCGTTATGACGGCCCTGCACTCGAGCAGCAGATCCTGGACTTCTGGCGAGCCGAAAATGTTTTCGCCCGCAGTCTGGAGCAAAGCGCCGACAGGCCTCTTTTTTCATTTAACGAGGGTCCCCCGACCGCCAACGGCAAACCGGGCATTCACCATGTCCTGGCGCGCAGTTTCAAGGATATCTATCCACGATTCAAAACCATGCGTGGTTTTCACGCGCCCCGAAAAGCAGGGTGGGATACACATGGTCTGCCGGTTGAGCATGAGATCGAAAAAGAACTGGGTATCTTTGACAAAAAAGAAATCGAGAAACAAATTGGCGTAGAGGAATTTACCCGTCGCTGTCGCGAATCGGTCATGCGCTATATCGGCGATTGGGAAAAGATGACCGAACGAATGGGCTTCTGGGTTGATCTCGAGCAGGCCTACTACACCCTGGACAACCAGTATATTGAGTCTGTCTGGAATCTCCTGAAGACGATATGGGACAAGGGGCTTATCCAGCAGGACTATAAAGTGGTGCCTTACGATCCTCGGATCGGCGCAACCCTCTCATCCCATGAGGTCGCCCAGGGCTACAAAGAAACCGTGGATCCATCGATCACGGTCAGGTTTGAGCTGTTAGATGGCAGCGCAACCTTCCTCGTTTGGACCACAACCCCCTGGACACTGCCATCAAACCTCGCACTCGCTGTGGGCGACGACATCGACTACGTTTATGTTGAACTGGACGGGGAAACCCTGATATTGGCCGAGGCCCGGGTAAGTGAAGTACTCAAAGAGGCGCCGATCCAGATCGTCAAAACGGTTAAGGGTCGCGAGCTGGTGGGGATGCGCTACCAAAGACTATTTGATTACCTCGATGCCCCGGGCGATATCTGTCGAGTGCTGTCAGCCGACTTTGTAAGCACCGAGGATGGGACCGGCATTGTCCATGTCGCGCCCGCTTATGGTGTCGATGACCTCGCGCTCGGGCAAGCGAACGGACTCCCGGTCGTTCATGGGGTCGGGCTTGATGGGCACTTCGTTGATGCCGTCACCCCGGTGGCGGGCAAATTTTTTAAAGAGGCGGACGCCGACATTATTCGTATTTTGGCAGACCGCGAGATACTGTTTAGAAATGAGCAATACACGCACAACTATCCTTTTGGATGGCGAACCGGCGACCCGCTGATCTATTACGCGAAAAACGCATGGTATATCCGCACGACCGCCGTTCGCGATCGCATGGTTGCGCTCAATCAAACCATCAACTGGGTGCCCAAATCTATTCGGGATGGTCGTTTTGGAAATTGGCTGGAAAATAACATCGACTGGGCGCTATCCCGTGAGCGCTTTTGGGGCACGCCGTTACCCCTTTGGACTGACGGTGACGGTGACTACATTTGTATCGGCTCGCTCGCAGAACTCGAAGCCCTGTGTGGCACCTCGCTCTCTGAGACTGATCTCCATCGACCGGCCATCGACGAGATTGTCTTTACGCATCCGGAAAATGGCCGCACCTACCGACGGGTCCCGGAAGTCATCGACTGCTGGTTCGATTCGGGCGCCATGTCCTACGCACAATGGCACTATCCGTTTGAAAACGAGCAAACGTTTGAGCAGCATTTCCCCGCCGACTATATTTGTGAAGCCATCGATCAAACAAGAGGCTGGTTTTATAGCCTGCACGCTATTGCGTCGTTGGTGTCCGATAGCGTTGCCTATCGAAATTGCATCTGCCTCAGTCACATCGTGGATAAAGACGGCAAAAAGATGTCGAAGTCGATCGGGAATATCGTTAATCCCTACGACGTTTTCGATCATATCGGAGCCGACCCCCTGCGCTGGTATTTCCTCGCCCGACTGGCGCCTGAAAGTCAAAAACGCATTTCAGTCGATATTATTCGCGAAGTCGCCAGCTCATTCGTCAACACCCTTTGGAATAGTTACGCCTTTTTTACCCTGTATGCGTCCCTCGACGATGTCGATTTGACGCAGGATGTTCCGGTACGAGAGCGCCCCGAAATCGATCGCTGGGCGCTCGCACTGCTCCACCATACGGTTGAAACCACCACCACCGCGCTCGATGCCTATGACGCAAGAAAAGCCGGGCAAGCCATTGAAAGTTTCGTTGACCAACTGAGTAACTGGTACATCAGACGAAACCGGAGACGGTTCTGGAAAAGCGAAGCGGGCACGGATAAACAGTCCGCTTATCTGACGCTCTATCAATGTCTTGAAACGCTGCAAAAACTGATCGCGCCTTTTATGCCGTTTCTGGCTGAGGCGATATACCAGAATCTGACCCGGGCACAAAACCCTGATTCACCGTTAAGTATCCACATGACCGACTGGCCGGAAGCGCATGCGGAATGGCAGGACACGCCCCTTCGTGAAGCCACTGAAATTGTTCAGGGCGTTGTCGCGCTCGGTCGCGCCGCGCG
>JADHSN010000137.1 GCA_016776875.1 Gammaproteobacteria bacterium
TGATCCCCCGCAATATCACCAAGATCGATCTGCGCAAGTGTGAGTACTGGATAAGTCTCGGACATTCCATATCCGCCAAAGACATCAATCCCCAGATCCCGCGCTCGTTTTGCTAACGCGGGTGGCATCGCAGATCCGCCAATAATTACTTTCCATTTTGAAAGATCAACTTTGTCGGCTAATGGATTACTCAGCAACATATGCAAAATTGTGGGAACACAATGCGAAAAAGTAACGCCCTCTGCTTCAATCAGTGAGAGAAGTTTTTCCGGCTCATAACGCCCCGGATAGATCTGCTTGAGTCCCAACATTGTTGCAACATACGGCAATCCCCACGCATGGACATGAAACATAGGCGTAATCGGCATATAGACATCATCAACATGAAGACGACCTTGTTCGGCAGCGCTCGTTAAGCCAACGCTCACACCAAGCGTATGCAGCACGATCTGCCGCTGACTAAAGTAAACCCCTTTCGGATTGCCAGTGGTGCCCGTCGTATAAAACGTTGTTGCCCGAATATTCTCATCAAAGTCTTCAGGCGCAGACTCACAATCAGTCGTAAAGAGCATCTCCTCGTATTCGACATCGATCAGGTGTTCCCAAGCCGGATCAACATCATCTCCAGCATCTGTCAGACGTATCCATTTTTTAACAGTCGGTGTTTTGTTTTTTAGGGTTTCCAATAAGGGCAGAAATTCATCGTGAACCAAGATTGCAGTATCCTTGGCGTGATTCACCGTATAAAGCACCTGCTCAGGTGCAAGTCGGATATTTATCGTGTGCAACACCGCGCCAATGATCGGCACTGCAAAAAAGCACTCCAGATAACGATGGCTATCCCAATCCATAACGGCAACGGTGTCGCCGGGGCGAATTCCGATCTGTTTTAAAGCGCCGGCGAGACGCAGTATTCGTCGATAGAACTCATCATAGGTGAATCGCTTTTCCCCGGCATACACAATCTCGCGCGTGCCATGCTGTGCGGTAAGCCTGGAGAGCAATTGCTTTATGAGTAAGGGATTTTCATGAGCGGACGGCGTCCGGGGAATTAGAAGTTCATTCATAGTCTAGAATATTACCTGAGATCATTACGGGGAAGCATGTATTGAAAGCCGGAACTTTTGATCTTGTCTGCAACCTCTCACGCTAAAAGTGCACGATCAAACCGCATGCCAATCGTGCGCCTTGTTACACTGACTTCTCTCACCGAATGAAACGGACGAACAAAGTCTGCAGAGAGACCCGGCGCCCCCATTAACAGAAGCTGCCCTTTAATAAATGGAATCACCTGACCTTGATCCTTGTCACGATCGCAGTGGATTCGAAAATGCCCATCGCCACTTAATAGAAGGATGCCAATCACCAGTCGATAGTCTGCCCTATCCCGATGGGGGCTAATGCCCTGACACCCGGAGGGATAACGCTGAACAATTAAATCATTAAATCTGAAACGATGAGCCTCACTGGCTTCGACGCCGCGGACATCGGGAAGCACCGAAGAGATCCGGGATCCGAGATAATCCGGTATCTCCCAAAGCGCATGTTTTGCAGGAATACAATAATCCAGTTCAAAATCCTGATAAACGGGATGCTGTTTAGAGCCAGTCACGGGCATTGCGCTTCGAAATTTAAGTCCGTCAACCAAGCTGACCAGCGACTGACACTCCTGATCTGACAAACAATCAATCGCAATTGCCGGCTCATTTCCGAGCCGATTAACCGATTTACTTAACCCGTCTGGCTTCAAACGATCAAACATAAAAAATAAAAGTTTCGACGCTAGGGGTTTTGAGTCGGAAGACACATGGGCAGTGTATGTTGTAATAGCGTCAGCAAGTGTCGAGGGAAACGTGAAGAAACCATAGCCCACATCCAGTCGTTGGATTAGAATTTAAACATATTTTTGGAGCTGTAAAAATTCAATGTTTCGAAACCACATTAACGAAAAACCTGCTGAGCCTGCACGAGATGCGTGATGCTTAATTAAAATGAACACCGCCACTCGATCTACTTGGCTTGTCCGCTTTCACCGACTCGGTTCTCCGCCCAGTTTTTACCATTTCTCGGGGCTGATTATTCCTTGGGTGGGCGCCGCTTGCCTGATTTTGATCATAGCCGGTCTTTACGGTGGCCTCTATCTCGCCCCAACCGATTATCAACAAGGGGAAAGCTACAGAATTATCTATATCCACGTACCGTCCGCCTGGATGTCGATGTTCGTTTACGTTGTCCTGGCTGCTAGCAGTGCAATCGGCCTGATCTGGAGAATGAAACTTGCTGAGGCAATCGCGCGGGCCGCCGCACCGATTGGCGCCACTTACACATTCATCGCATTAATCACCGGATCCCTCTGGGGTAAGCCTATGTGGGGCACATGGTGGGTATGGGATGCCCGTTTGACTTCGGAATTAATTTTGCTGTTTTTATATCTCGGGTACATCGCACTGGTTTCCGCTTTCGATGATCGTCGCACGGCGTCAAGAGCAGGCGCAGTTCTCGCGTTAGTTGGCGTCGTGAACCTCCCTATTATTCATTTCTCGGTCGAATGGTGGAATACGCTCCATCAAGGTCCTACTATCACTCAATTTGATAAGCCATCCATCGCCATGAGTATGCTGGTGCCACTGCTACTCACAGCCGCCGGCTTTAAGCTCCATTTCTTAGTTACGCTACTGGCAAGCGTGCGGGCAGAGATTCTCGACGGCGAGCGGCGCACGGCGTGGGTTGCCGAATTACTCGCAAGAAAAACACATGCTTGAATTTTTCCAAATGGGCGGATACGCCGCTTATGTCTGGCCTGCCTATGGCATTACGGCGCTTTCCATGATTCTTGTGATTGTGCGACCCATTCGAAAACACAAGAAACTTCGACAGACGTTATCCCTACTACACGCAACACGGAATCAAGACGAGCGCTGATGAAACCAAAACGACGTCAAAGATTGGTTTTGGTGGGGCTATTGGTCGCCGGGGTGGGTATTGCGGTCAGTCTGGCGCTTCTGGCGCTTCAGGAAAATATTAATCTGTTTTTTAGCCCCTCTCAAGTGGTTGCAGGGGAAGCGCCAGTCGGTTCACCGTTTAGACTGGGCGGCATGGTGGTTGACGAAAGTGTTTCTCGGGCAGGCGAAAGCCTTGAGATCCGTTTCGATCTAACAGATACCGCCAATACCGTAACCGTGGCGTATACCGGCATCCTGCCTGATCTTTTTCGCGAAGGTCAGGGTATCGTGGCGCAAGGCAGCGTCGATGACAACGGGCTTTTTACCGCAACCCAAGTTCTCGCCAAACACGATGAGACGTATATGCCGCCTGAAGTCATTGATGCGCTCGATAAAGCCAAAGCGATGGGCGTCCAATGATCGCAGAGATTGGACTGTTCTCACTGATATTAGCGCTTTTGGTTGCATCCCTACAGGGTATTGTGCCGCTCGTTGGAGCGATGCGTTACCGCCTACCTTGGATAAAAGTGGCCCGCCCTGCAGCACTGATGCAGTTTGTCCTCGTGCTTATTTCTTACGCTTGCCTAACTACTGCTTTTATCAATCATGATTTTTCGCTGGGCTATGTTGCACAGAACTCGAACTCAAACCTTCCGCTGATCTATCTTATCTCTGGGGTATGGGGCGCACACGAAGGCTCTCTTCTTCTTTGGGCATTAATTCTGGCGGTATGGTCAGGTGGCGTTGCTGTGTTCAGCAAAAGCGTCCCCGACCGAATGGTGGCCCGCGTTTTGGGTGTGATGGGCCTTGTCAGCGTAGGATTCCTGCTTTTTATCCTGTTCACTTCCAATCCCTTTGAGCGCCAATTTCCGGTGCCTATTGATGGGCGCGATCTTAATCCGCTTCTTCAAGATCCAGGGCTCGCGATTCATCCGCCCATGCTTTACATGGGCTATGTGGGGTTCTCCGTGGCATTTGCTTTTGCAATCGCCGCATTGCTCGGCGGCCGCTTGGATTCAGCATGGGCCCGCTGGTCTCGCCCGTGGACACTCGCCGCGTGGGTCTTTCTAACCGCCGGTATCGCGCTCGGCAGTTGGTGGGCCTACTACGAATTAGGCTGGGGAGGCTGGTGGTTCTGGGATCCGGTTGAGAACGCTTCTTTTATGCCCTGGCTGGTGGGCACCGCACTTATTCACTCACTCGCTGCCACTGAAAAGCGGGGGGTTTTTAAAGCATGGACCGTTCTGCTCGCCGTATTCGCTTTTTCGCTGTCACTCCTCGGAACCTTTTTAGTCCGATCCGGTGTATTGACCTCCGTACACGCTTTCGCTACCGACCCCACCCGGGGACTTTTTATTCTTATTTTTCTCGGTATTGTGGTGGGGGGATCCCTAGCCCTTTATGCGTGGCGGGCCCCCTCGATCAGGAGCAGTGGTGGATTCAACTTAGTTTCGAGAGAGGCGGGGTTACTTTTGAATAACGTATTGCTCGTGGTGTCGGCCGCCACGATACTCTTAGGCACCCTTTACCCGCTTGTGATTGACGCATTAGGCATGGGTAAATTGTCGGTGGGACCACCGTACTTTAATGCTGTATTTATCCCCATTACGGCGCCACTCGCCCTGCTCCTGGGTCTGGGCGCGATGCTTCGTTGGAAAAAAGATAACCTCACTCGACTCATTGAACCCCTGGGGGCCGGATTTGTTATCGCGCTTGTTCTGGGTTTGACGTGGCCACTACTGATGCAGACCTATAGCGTTGCTGCGGCTCTTGGAGGCACTTTGGGCCTTTGGACAATCATGAGCGCCCTCTCTGGGATATGGGCTCGAACACGTTCAGGGAACCGACTCCGCTCCATGAACCGTATTCCCAGATCAGTCTTTGGTATGACAATGGCGCATCTTGGTATTGGTGTATTCGTGATTGGGGTCACGTTTACTTCAATTTATTCGATCGAGAAAGATCTGAGGATGACGCCGGGCGAGACCTATCAAATCAGCAATTACGTATTTCGATTCGATGGAGTCGAAAAATCCAATGGTCCTAATTACACCGCTGATAGAGGAAAAATTACGGTTTTAGAGCAGCAGCAGATTGTGGCATCGCTCAGTCCAGAAAAACGTGTCTATCTGGTTCAGCAGATGCCAATGACGGAAGCCTCTATTGATGCGGGCGTAACCCGAGATTTGTACGTCGCATTAGGTGAGCCTCTCGAGGATGGAAAAAGCTGGGCCGTTCGACTGTACTACAAACCATATATCCGATGGATTTGGTTTGGCGGTTTGATCATGGTTATTGGCGGTTTGCTATCGGCCACCGATAAACGCTATCGAAAAATTGCGGGCCGATCAGATGTTCATGTTCAATCAAATGCATAAATTAGCAAAATACTTCTTACAAGCCTTGAAGGCACTCTTGGTTGTAGGCGTGTTCGCATCATCAACGATGAGTTTTGCCGCCATCGAGACGTATCAAT
>JADHSN010000138.1 GCA_016776875.1 Gammaproteobacteria bacterium
AATTGCGCCGGCTTATGGTCCAGGCGATGAGATAGGGATACAGAATCAAGCATGGTTGATGCGCGATCCCGAGCCTCGCTTTTTGGGACGCCACGGATGAGGAGTGGCATTGCCACATTTTCCAATGCGGAGAACTCCATCAAAAGATGATGAAATTGATAAATAAATCCAAGATTCTGATTGCGGGCGATCCCAATTCTCTTTGCCGACAGTTGCGATAATTCCTCTCCGACCAGAAAGATCTCTCCACGGGTAGGCTTCATCAATCCACCAAGCGTGTGCAGCAGCGTACTTTTTCCGCTACCTGACGCGCCGGTGATCGCAATGGTATCTGTTGTGTCGATATCTAGGTCAATACCCTTGAGCACATCTACTGAATGCGCCTCCTCAACATAACTTACATAGACCGTTTTAGCCTGGAGCACATTGGGACTACTCATACCGGAGCGCCTCGGCAGGTTCAGTTTTCGAAGCTCGCCACGCGGGATACAGAGTCGCAACCAGGCATATCAAAAAAGAAATTCCTGCAATCAAAAAGACATCCGGCCATCGAAGCTCGGCGGGAAATTGGCTAATAACATAAATATTGGCTGGAAAAAACTCGATCCCTAGCAGGCTCTCAACCCACGGCACAAGGGTTTCGATGTTGCTCGCAGTTAGTACACCAAATATGCCGCCCACGATTGTGCCGCCAAATCCAATAATAATTCCCTGAACGATAAAAATCCCCATCACGCCTCGGGGCGTTAGGCCAAGGGTTCTTAAAATTGCCACGTCAGATCGTTTGTCGGTGACCACCATCACAAGAGTCGAGACTATGTTAAATGCGGCCACCGTGATGATTAGCAGTAAAATGACAAACATGACTCGGCGCTCTATTTTCAAGGCAGCAAAAAAGTTGGCGTGCTCGATTGTCCAATCACTTATCCGGAACGAAGAGCCCAATCGCGATTTTAATTCTGAATTAATTCGCGGCGCATCGTAAACATCAGAGACCGTTAATCTCACGCCACTCACGCCATTGCCTGACTCCAGAAGCGTCATTGCATCATCTAAATGAATTAATGCAAGACTGGAATCATACTCGTACATGTCCATCTCAAAAATACCGCTTACGGTAAACCGCTTCATCCGTGGCAGCAATCCCGCCGGTGTGATTTTTCCTTTCGGCGCGATAAGGGTTACACGATCACCCTTTAATACGCCGAGACTTCGCGCTAACTGCGAACCCAAAATAATATTCCACCCGCCCGGACTCAGCTCAGTGCTTTGACCGGCCGTCAGATTATCCAAAACATCAGACACCAACGCCTCTTCATCGGGTAACACGCCCCGAAACAAAACACCTGCGACCGTATTGCCGCGGGTTACCAATCCTTGTCCCAAAACAAACGGGGCGGCATTGATCACATCGGGATGGCGGGTCACCGAGTCCATCAGAATCGGCCAATCGAGAAGCCACCCGCGTGATGCGCTTACGGTCGCGTGAGACGCTACGCTTAGGATCCGGCCCCTGAGCTCGCGCTCGAATCCATTCATCACTGAAAGCACGGTGATTAACGCCCACACCCCAACGGTAATTCCCAATATCGAGATGGTCGAAATAAACGAAACAAAGTGATTTCGCCGGCGGGCGCGGGTGTAGCGTAATCCCACAAATATAGGAACTGACTTAATCATTCCACATCCGCTCGACAGAAACGCGAGTCAGCTGCCACTCTCAGGCCGCATATGTGGAAACAATAAAACATCCCTTATTGATGGGCTGTCGGTCAAAATCATTACATATCGGTCTACCCCAAGGCCTCCGCCTGCATTCGGGGGTAAGCCATATTCCAAAGCGGTGATGTAATCGGCGTCAAAGAACATCGCTTCTTCGTCGCCTTTAGCCTTAGCTTTCGCTTGGTCGTGGAACCGTTGCGCCTGATCTTCCGGATCATTGAGTTCGGAGAATCCATTAGCAAGTTCGCGCCCCGCCACGAACAGTTCAAAACGATCGGTAAGATTCGGATCATCGTCCTGTCGTCTCGAAAGAGGCGAAACCTCTGCAGGATATCCTGTGATGTAGGTTGGGGTTATCAGTTTTTCTTCCACCGTTTCTTCGAAAATACTTAGCAGGATTTCCCCCGCCGAGTGATGTTCATTCACTTCGATTCCCAGCGTTTGGGCGAGTCGAGTGAGCGGCTCTATTTCAATACAATCCGAACTCGTCAATCCTGAATTAAATTCGCAAACGGACTCCGCCATCGTCATTCGATTAAATGGTTTTCCAAAATCGATGGGTGTGCCTTGATAATTCACTTCCGCACTTCCTGTGACATCAATCGCGACCTCGCGCAACATCTCCTCAGTCAGATCCATGTAGTCATTGAAGTCTTTGTAGGCCTCGTTGTATTCAAGCATTGTGAACTCAGGATTATGTTGCGTACTAAGTCCTTCATTTCGGAAGTTTCTATTGAGTTCGTATACCCTTTCAAAACCACCAACCAGGCATCGTTTAATCGCGAGCTCTTGCGCTACCCTTAGATAAAGATCCACGCCAAGCGCATGATGATGCGTGATGAAAGGTTTCGCGTTGGCGCCCCCGGGAATCGCTTGCATGATCGGCGATTCAATTTCGAGATAATCCCGGGCATCTAAAAATCGCCGGAGCGATGCCATTGTCCGCGCCCGCTTTTTGAAAACTTCCCTCGAGTCCTGATTCGCCAACAAATCGACATAGCGTTGCCGATAACGGGTTTCAATATCGGTGAGGCCGTGATACTTTTCTGGCATCGGTCGAAGCGCCTTAACCAAAAGGCGAACGTTCGTCACATTAACTGTGAGCTCTCCTGTGCGAGTTCGGAAAAGCGTTCCCTCCACTCCAATGATATCTCCCAGATCCAACTTCTTGAAAAGTCCGTTGTAAATTCCTTCCGGCAGTGAATCGCGTTGCGCGTATATCTGAATATCACCCGATTCATCCCGAACATGGGCAAAGGCTGCCTTGCCCATGACTCGCTTTGTCATTAAGCGCCCCGCCAGACTCAGGCTCACCTCCTCAGATTCGAGCGTGTCTGCCTCATGTGCGCCGAAACGTTCCAAAATGTCCGCCGCTTTTGCATCCCGACGAAAGTCATTTGGAAAAGGATTCGTCGTTTCCCTCAAGACCGAAAGCTTTTCCCGCCGTTGAACTACCTGTTCATTATCGTCAGTCCGATTCATTCCATTCTCTTTTTTGGATTACAGGCCCGCTTTCAAGCTGGCTTCGATGAAAATATTTAAACCCCCATCCAGAACTGCCTGGGTGTTTCCCGTCTCCACTGATGTGCGCAAGTCTTTTATCCGTGACTGATCGAGTACATACGACCGAATCTGACTCCCCCATCCGATTTCCGCTTTTGAATCCTCCAGCGCTTGCTGCTGTTCACGTTTTTCCCGCATTTCAGCCTCATAGAGCCGAGCGCGAAGCATATTCATTGCTTCCGCACGATTCCGATGTTGGGATCGGTCATTTTGGCACTGAACAACAATTCCACTTGGAAGATGCGTGATCCTGACCGCCGAATCGGTGCGGTTAACATGCTGCCCCCCAGCACCACTTGCCCGATAAGTGTCTATCCTCAGGTCTGCTGGATTAATTTCTACTTCGATACTATCGTCGATTTCTGGATATGCGAACACCGAAGCAAATGAAGTATGCCGTCTATTCCCTGAGTCAAAGGGTGATTTTCGAACCAGTCGATGAACCCCGGTTTCGGTGCGCAGTTTGCCGTAAGCATACTCTCCTTTAATATGGATCGTCGCGCTCTTGATTCCAGCGACTTCACCGTCTGAACGCTCGATCAGTTCCGACGCGAATCCCTCGTCTTCCGCCCACCGAAGATACATTCGTAAAAGCATCTCTGCCCAATCCTGGGCTTCGGTACCTCCCGATCCCGCTTGAATGTCGACAAAAGCCTGGGCGCTGTCGAGCTCTCCAGAAAACATTCGAAGAAATTCCAGCTTTTGAAGCGCCTGTTCAATTAAATGAACATCAGCATAAATTAGCTCGACAGATTCTTGATCATTTTCCTCGCGGGCCAAGGCGAGAAGCTCTATGGCCTCCTCAATTTTCCGGGTCAGGTCATCGATTGTAAGGACCGTTGCCTCTAACGCGGCACGCTCCCGCCCTAGTTTCTGAGCTTCCTGGGGATCATTCCATATTTCAGAATCTTCGAGACGTAACAAAACCTCGTCAAGTCGTTCTCTTTTGCCGTCGTAGTCAAAGATACCCCCTAAGCGTATTGGTCCGCTTCGCGAGTTCTTTCAAAGAGGCAGAATTTTCAACTGTTTCAATCATTTGGACTCATTTTACAAACTTATGCGATTACCTTATTCCGAACGCAACCGCTAAAACAGTATGCGTTCATATCCCATGCGATTCTATTTGAATATCTCGATTGAGGTGCGAACAAGCCTAGTTTAACCTTGCCCCTAAAAACCCTATAACCGACAATCACAATTCAATTCAAATCAAATCAAATCAACGAGCGTTCTCGATTTTTATGATCATTGGCATATTAAAAGAACAAAGCGATGGAGAAAAACGAGTCGCCCTCGCGCCAACGTCAGTGCTCGCGGCCTGCGATCTTGGCTTCAAAGTTCAAATCGAACGGAATGCCGGTGTCGACGCAGGCTTCTCAGACGAGGATTATATTGATTGCGGCGCCTCAATTGTTAATACAGCGAAAGAACTTGTTAATTCCAGCGAGATTGTCATTAAAATTCGCGCGCCTCAGGGCGAAAGCACCGCGGGAACCGATGAGCAAGATCTTCTGGGATCAGGCCAAATCCTCATCTCACTCATTGCGCCGGGCCAAAATCCCGACTTGCTGTCCAACCTAGCAAATAAGGGGGTCACGGTGCTCGCGATGGATGCAGTACCGCGAATTTCCCGTGCGCAGAAACTTGATACGCTGAGCTCAATGGCGAACGTTGCAGGATACCGAGCCGTCGTGGAAGCCGCCAATCATTTTGGCCGGTTTTTTACCGGTCAGGTTACCGCTGCAGGGAAAGTACCACCTGCAAAAGTGTTGGTTATTGGCGCTGGCGTGGCAGGGCTCGCCGCGATCGGTGCCGCATCAGCAATGGGAGCGCAGGTTCGGGCCTTTGACACGAGACCCGAGGTCAAAGAGCAGGTCGAAAGCATGGGCGCCGAGTTCTTGATGCTCGAATTCTCTGAAGAGGGAAGTGGCGAAGGTGGCTACGCGAAAACAATGAGTGAGGAATTTATCGCGGCCGAAATGGCCCTCTTTGCCGAGCAGGCTCGCGAAGTGGACATCATCATTACAACTGCCTTGATTCCGGGTAAACCGGCGCCAAAATTAATTCTCGCCGACACGGCCAGGTTAATGAGAACGGGAAGCGTCATTGTCGACCTCGCTGCGGAACAAGG
>JADHSN010000139.1 GCA_016776875.1 Gammaproteobacteria bacterium
TTTGCTATGCCGTAAAAGCAAATGGAAACATTGCTGTTTTGCAGGTTTTAGATCAAATGGGCGCGGGCTTTGATATCGTGTCCGGCGGGGAACTTGATCGGGTCATTGCGGCAGGTGGGCAGCCTGACCGCGTGGTATTTTCGGGCGTCGGCAAGTCAATTGAAGAGATCCGACATGCGCTTAGACGTGGCGTTCGGGCGCTTAGCGTGGAATCAGAGCCTGAACTGCAACGTATAAACGAAGTTGCAATATCGTTGAATCTTCAGGCGTCCGTTGCGATTCGTATTAATCCGGATGTTGATCCTCGCACGCATCCCTATATTGCCACCGGTCTTCGCGGAGATAAGTTTGGCGTTCCTTTTGAGGATGCGTTAGCGCTTTACCAGAAAGCAAGCAAAATGAGCGGGATTTGCTTGACGGGCATCGCCTGTCATATCGGTTCCCAGTTGACCGAGGTCGCGCCTTTTTGTGATGCGTTGCAACGTGTGCTCGATGTAGTGGATGAGCTTCACAAGGTCGGGATTCATTTGACGCACCTTGATTTGGGTGGGGGTCTGGGCATTCGATATTCCACTGAAAATCCGCCGGCACCACAACAATACATTCAGGCGTTAATCGATGTGCTTAAGACTCGTGAATGCAACATGCATGTGACGCTGGAGCCGGGACGGGCAATTGTTGGAAATGCGGGTGTGCTGTTGACCAAGGTTGAGTACATCAAAAAAGGGCCGGAGAAAAATTTTGCCATCGTCGATGCGGCGATGAACGATTTAATACGGCCGGCGCTATATGAAGCGTGGCATGATGTCGTTGAGGTCAATAAGACGGTGAATCGCGATTCCCGAAAATGTGATGTAGTTGGACCGGTTTGTGAGTCGGGAGATTTTCTCGCGCGAGATCGAATGCTCGCGATTGGGCAGGATGACCTTGTGGCGGTGCGGTCGGCTGGCGCTTATGGATTTGTGATGAGCTCAAATTACAATGCCCGCCCGCGAGCGGCAGAAGTCATGGTGGATGGGGATGCGTTTCATGTGATTCGTGAGCGTGAGTCGACCGCATCTCTTTTTTCGGGCGAACACCTTCTCAGGTAACCTTCTTTCATGATCGTTTTTGACTCAGCTCCTGCAGATCGTCGGTTTTTAGCGGGGGTCCTGTTCTTCTGTGCGTTTGCAAGTTTGGTCAGCTCGGTGTGGTGTGTTCATATCGATGATGTCGTGAACAACGATGCCGTTGAGTACATACGCGCAGCCGAACTTTTTGCCGCGAGAAATTGGTCAGGCGCGTTCAATGTTCATCAGTGGCCTTTTTTCTCAGCATTAATGTGGATCACGTCAGCCGCGTTGGACGTTGATTACGAAGTGGCCGGCTATGTTCTAAACACCGTTTTTTTCACATTAGCCACAATTTTTTTCGTGCTGACTGTGCACGCCTTCGGTGGAACCTCGCGTCGGATCCTCACCATTGCTGCGCTCGTGGCGGTGCTCCATCCCTCTTTCAATGAGTATCGCGCCTATATTATTCGTGACGCTGGATATTTAGCGTTTTATCTCTTCGCACTGTTTTGTCTCGCACGTCACTCAACAATGCCATCACGTGCAACTGTGTTCGGAACGATTGTGGCATTGATGCTGGCGTCATTATTCAGGATTGAGGGCGTTGTTTTTTTGTTGGCGACCCCTCTTCTTTTTGTCGTGACCCGTCGGAATACGAATGGTCATCTTTGGAAGCGTCTCAGTATTCTTTTGGCATCAACAGTCCTTTTGGCTATTATTTTGGGGTGGTGGCTGATCGCGCCCGCAACGCAAAGTGGGTCTGAAAGTCTCCCGTCCAGCCCCTTTCATGTCGTGATGAGCGCCTGGGCGCATATCAGCGACATGGTGGCGCAAAAAATGACGGTGTTGCGCTCAGAGTTTCTGAGTCCTTATTCGGCAGAATATGCCTGGGTCCTTTTTGTGTTCGCGGTTGGCATGCTGCTCTTATCTGCAACCTTTACGCAACTGACGATTCCATGGGCGCTATTTATTATCGGTGGACTTTGGGCGGGTCTTCGTTTCGAGCACAAATCCCAAAACCGGTTGTGGCTCAGCCTGGTAAGCATGCACCTTTTGATTTTGCTCGTGTTTACCGTGATCAAGCTTTTTTTGGTTGCCCGATACCCCCTGGCGCTGACGATCACGGTACTTACGTTAGCGCCGTTTGCGGTCGATCGAATGTTTTCAGTTCCAGCATGGCGACGTTTGAGTGGTCTGCGGCGCGCCCTCATCGCGCTTTTGATCGTTTGGGGGGTCGGCGAGAGCGTGAGTGGTCTGGATAACGTCACTCGAGCAGGCGCGATCAAGGAAGCGGGTCGTTGGCTGGCCGCTCAAAGCCACGCTCCTGAATCAGTAGTAACCAACGACAGACGTCTCGCTTATTACGCGGGAGTTCATCAGGACCTTGAATACATTGAACCCAGCGTGCCGAAAATTTTGCATGGTTTGCGTGGCGGCCTTTGGCCCGACGCCGCATACGTCGCACTCCGGGTCAGGAGAAGCGACTCATCATCAGAAACTTGGATATTAGAGGCGCTGGGTGGCGCACCATTGAGAATCGTTGATTCCGGGATTGGCGATCGGGTAATGATTTATTACCGACCCTAGCGCTTTGTCGATTAGTCAATCGCCCCAATAACATCAACCCATGCTGAGCGATCGCAAGTGATTGAGCGGGTGTGATCAAGCTTGCATCATTTCAGCGGTAAATTCTTGCATGTCACTGATCGATAGTTCCTCGAAGTACATTCGATACCAAAGTTCGAGATTGAGCAATATCCACAGTCGAAAATTATGATCCACTTTCCCGCTGAGATGTTCTTCGATCATCGACTGAATAGCATGATGCTCAAATATCCCCATTTCGACGAAGCGAGATTGTGCAAAAAGATTTCTCAAAAAATGTTGTAGGTCGTTTCTGAGCCAGAGTGCAATGGGGAATCCAAACCCTTGCTTTTCCCGGTAGACGAGCTCGCGCGGCAAATAACGCGACGATACCGAGCGCAAGATGTGTTTGAGTTTCATTCCTTTAAGCTTCATGTGGCTTGGAATTGATGCCGCATATTCGACAAGACGATGATCGACCAGAGGTGATCGATTCTCAAGAGAATGGGCCATACACATCCTGTCCGCAATGACCAGCAGATGATCAGGCATCCGCGTCCGCAAATCGGTGTACAGCATGCGGTCGACGAGTTCATTCACGTTGCCGGCGTTGAAGTGAGTCAGGATTTTTTCCCGTGAATCCTCTGAATCAAAACTGTCCCGCGCATTCGCGGTGAACAACGCCCTTTTCGACTCATCGGTAAATCGGAGAAAGCTCATACTGTGTGCATAGCGATCGCCACGCTCACGCAATGACATCTCATTAAGCCACCGAGCCTTTTGGGCAATCGTTTTATACTGAAACGTGTCAGGAATAAGTCGAATTAATCGCTCGATCACCGTGCGGCGTAACCATGCAGGAAGCACAGCGTAGTAATCGGCCAATCGCTGTCCGGCAAATCGATCATAGCCCGCAAAACTCTCGTCTCCACCATCTCCCGAGAGGGCAACTTTCACGTGTTGACTGGCAAGTTGGGCAACGAGGTAAACCCCGACACCAAAAGGATCCGATGGCTCATCCAGATGATGGATCATCTTTGGGATTTGATGAATCATATTGGATTCCACAATCTCTTCATGAGCTTCCATGCCATATTGCCGGGCCACCATGTGTGCATAAGGCAACTCATTAAAGGACTGCTCTTTTACACCGATAGAGAAGACCGGCACCGGATCAGATTGCAGCGTTGCCATCATGGCCGATACGGTGCCGGAGTCGATACCGCCTGACAGAAATGCACCGACCCGGACATCGCTCAACATATGGGAATCCACGGTGCTAAGTAATGTTTGGTGTAATCCTTCTTCGATTTCTTTTTCGGAGCCTTTTTGTTTTTGCGTAAAGTCGATATCCCAGTATCGCTCAATACGAGAAACACCTTTCTCAAAAACAAGATAGCTGCCTGCCGGCAACTTCATCACGTTTTTAAAGAACGAAAACTGGTCGGGCATAAACCGGAGTGACATGTAATGCCAGAGTCCCTCGAGTTCTATTTCCGGCTTGATCAGATTCGAGGACAGCAACGCTTTTACTTCAGACGCGAAAAATAATCGGTCTGATTCCTGAACAAAAAATAGCGGTTTTTGTCCCATATGATCCCGGGCCAATAACAATCGTTCCCGGGTTCGATCCCACAGTGCAAATGCAAACATCCCGCGCAGGTGCTTTACACAGTCGTCTCCAAGCTCCTCATACAGGTGCAAAATAACCTCGACATCGGTTCGTGTCCGGAAGTGGTGGCCTTTTTCTATGAGGTGCGTTCGGAGTTCAGGGCTGTTGTAGATTTCTCCGTTACAGACCAATACCAAAGTTTCATCCTCGTTCAGGATCGGCTGGTGACCGGTCTCCAGGTCGATGATACTGAGACGGGTCTGTGCCAACACCATTGCACCTTGTTGATAATAGCCCTCATCATCGGGACCTCGGTGCTCGAGAGCGCGAGCCATCTGATTAATGCAATCCCGTTGTTGCGGGTCAGGGCTGAGGATTCCGGCAATTCCGCACATTAATTTTAAAAAGGTAAGTCCCGAGTGATGGTGCTGTCACGAGAGGTTGAAAGAAAGACTTAGATTCGACTAAGCAGTGCAGCCTTGGATTGTATCGGTTTCAAGGCAATTGAGACACAGCGTAATGCTTTGGACTCTGATGCCCGATTTTTAGAAAACTCATGCGACCCGTCGCAATCTGTATAAGTTAATGGGTTGCTTGACGGGCTTTAAAGATTCGAAAGTAATAGGGGAAACGCGTGATTGACATCGGGGCAACTGCAATTGATCGAATCAGCATCGATTGGTCAGCGGTATTCGTGGGGTCAAGACGCAGTCGTCCACAGTTACCCGTACCGGCGGCCAGGAGTATGGCGTTTTCTCCCGCCTGGAATTTCGCGGTGGTCGATGACTCTCCTCGGCGAGCAACAAAGCGCTTGTTCTCGCTCCAAAACAGCTGCAAAACGCCGTCCCCATCGCTTTTGAAGTTGATCGAAATGAGATTGTTCGAAAGAAAATGATTACAGAAACTCGGAGAAAGCTCTATCTGGCTGTCTGACGTAATCGTTTTGAGTTGCCATCCTTCGTCAGTGAATTCGATGTCTAGATTTTTCGATCTGATGATCGATGCGGGGTCATTTAAATCCAGTTTCACAAACGGGCCCAAGCCGAGCACTTGCGCGGGAGGATGATAGTAAGGAATCACAAAACGACGCACCGCATCAACGTGTACCAAGATAATGGCGATACCTGTAAACAACGCCAGCAAAGGCACTCTGACGCCAAT